>CAZWXX010000050.1:0-8920 GCA_964637865.1 uncultured Muribaculaceae bacterium
ATGATCCTGTGACTACAGATGGTTCTGATATTTTAGAGTATAATTTCTTTTTAATCGATACATTAAAGCTTAAAGAAATAGAAAAAGAACAACATATATTTTCTGAGAATGTTTATCAGGAATTAAAAGCATAAGAAAAGAGACTACCAAATTTTATTTGTTACAGTCTCTTTTTTTATGTCGTTCAATAGACTTTATGATGCTTTTCCAAGTGAGAATATTTTTGCAAATTCACTAATTAATTTTAAAATGCTTACTTCTAGGATGGAAGCAATATATAGTTTTATTAATTCCCCTATAGATACTTTTTTCTCTTCTAGCCTAAGCATTTCTATATAAAGGGCATATGTTAAGAGTGACTTTAATAATAAATAAACAAGTAAAAAGACCCATACTACTGTAATATCAAATACATGATATATAGCAGTTAATATCATAGATGTTAAACCTATTAATATCACAACATGAGATAAAATTTCATAGATTAGAGAATAAACTGTTTTTAGTATATTTTCTTTTCTATATTTCAAGAAGTTTCGTAGTAGTCCTTTTGCATTTTTCTTTTTTTGTTCATAGAATGTTTTGATATGAAATGGAGAGTCTAAGTATAATATTGCATTCATTGCTTCTTTTGTTTTATTGCCAAGTTTTTCAATTTGACAATATTTTTCTATTTTTCTTTCTAGTTCAAAGTTTTCTCCTATTAAATCATATCCTTCTACTTCTAATGCAATTTCTCTTTTTGATAACTCAAATGTAGAAGATAATGTACTATCATCTTTGATATGATACGCCCTATTGTGGGCCATTGTCTGACTAAGTGCTAAGATACCTTTTGCTTTTAGTTTCACGATTCCCTTTGTCATTATTATTTTATCATCTTCTAAAATTGGACATACTAAATTTTCAAGTGCATCTGGTGATAGAACAGAAGATGGATTTAGTGGTAAAACATATGGGAAATCCGCTATATTTAGTCCAGCATTTAAGCAGTCCTTTTTCCCTCCTTGTTCCTTCTTTACTACTGTTATTTTTATTTTTTGATTACTAGTCTGATAAATTTCTAATACAGCTTCTGTATCTATTTGTCTTCTAATTGGTCTATCTACTAAGTGAAGATCAAACTTTTTTATCAAAGACTTTATGGTATTATCACAAGAATTATCATCTACTACTATAATCTCATATAAATGATAATCTAATTTCAGAAGAGAATTTACTGTTTTTATTACTTCTTTTTCTTGATTATAACTAGGGATTATGATAGAAATTGGAATATAATATTCATGATTTAGACGATTTCTTAAATTTAAGCGACTTTTTTGTTTTAATATTTTGTTATTTCTAAGAATAGATGCTATGACTAGGTAGATAGATGATATGAATAAAAATGCTACAAATAATAGAATGAATATATATAAGATATCTTTATAGTTTATTAGTACTTCTCTCATAATTATCGTTTATCCTTTCTATTTAATTTCTTTTCTTTTTGAGATAAGACATATGCTATCATATCTTTTGCATATGGATCTTCTAATTTTTCGAGTTTTTCTATATCACTTGTTGTTAGTTTCATTCTTGATAAAGAGATTGCTGCATTTTTTCTGACATAATAGTTTATATCACATAGGCATTCAATTAAGACTTCTCTTGATTTTTTGTTATCATATGATGCTAGAGCAAAACATGCCACTAGTCGATATTCATATTGATCCCTTTCTTTTTCTTCGGTTAAACTCCATAACTCTTCTTGAAATTTTTCATATTTGTGTGTTGCAAAATAACGAATCATAGCAAGTCGTACTTCTTTTGCATATTTTTTATTACTCCATTTCTTATATATTTCTTCTTGGAAATTTTCTTCACTAAATCTTAAATAGTTCATAATTCCTAATTGGAAGTTTGCATTGAATTTATCGAATTCTTGTAATAAGAGAAGTGACAGAGCATGTTTATCGCCAGTAAAATTTAATAAGTCATCTGCTAATAATGTGTGACTATAATACAAGTTTCTACTACTCATCTTCTTTAAGGAATTGACAATTAGTTTTTCACTATTTTTCTTATAGAAAAATAACATAGCATTTTCACGACAATAGACTGATTTATCCATGACAAAGTGCATCATGGCAAAGCGAATAGAATCATCTTTATTTTCTATCAACTCTGGAAATAAAGCTAAAACATAAGTAAAATATGCTTTCTCTAGTGAGTTTTTCTTTCGGTATGTAATAGATAAATATTGAAAGACACTGTTGATGCTTTTACAATACTCTTCTACTATTTTCTCATTTTTCTTCTTTTTTTCTGTTAATACATTTTCAAATATGATTAGATTTTTAGTATTATTCAAGCTTTTTTCTAGTTCATTTAAATGATTATTAGTAGCAATTGCACTTACTTTTAAGTGTTTTATTTCTTTTTCTATCATTTCTTGAAATTTTCTTTTTATTCTTTCTTCTTTCGCATTTCTTCTTTTGCTTTTTATACTAGATATTACTTGATAGAAAATAATTAGTATTATTATGATGATATATACACTAATTATGATGTTTAGATACTTCATATACTGCTTCTTCCTTCCTATATTTTTTGTTCTTTTATAAGATTTATTTTATCACGTTGTATTGATAATCGGCAAGTAAAAGTAAAATTTACATGAAAAAAAGGGGAGATCATTAACGAAGTATCCCCTACTTTCCAACTAAATTATTGATATTTTAGTTTGTTACTTAACTACAAATGGATTATTCATAGTTCCATCTCCGCTTGTGATTTTAGTTCCAGGTGCAAGTGATAACGCTGGCCGGACGCCGTACGGGTTAACAATGTAGCTATAGTGCAGATAGCCATTTGGGCTGGTATGGAAGTCACTAGCACTATTATTGGAGAAATTAGCTGGCGACAAAGTCCACCAAGAAGTATTTGTATATAAATAATAACTAGAATTATCAATCCCACCTTTGCCTCCTGCTAACATAATCTCATCTGCTGTTAAGAGTGCTACAGGATAGGTTAATAATCCATTTCCATTCTTTGCATCTACTGTAAACTTATCATCTACATTTGTACAAGCAAGGCTTGGTTGATGCGTTGTATATGCTCTATCATATGCTCCGAAGTAAGTATTACTTCCATCTACTCTAGAACCTCGATCATTACACCATATAGTATCTTCTAGTTTTTTAGTATAATCTGCCATATTATTTTGATACCATGTATCAATTGCCCCTTTTATCGTAGATTCAGTCGTATTATTGATCATATATCCTACATATTCAGAAGAATTATAAGTTTCATTAAATTTGCTTTTTCCTATTTGAGTAGAAATTCCTGTTGTATTTGTACATTTTTCGCTCCAATCAGGACTTCCATTATAGATTAGTTTTACTCCACCAGTTTCTGTTGTTCTTACAATCTTCCAACAGAATCCTCCAAACTTGACATTGTTATTCGTAATAGCTCCTCTATAGTAATGGATCGGATATGCATCATCTTTCGTAGAGTTAAGAGTATAAACTCCTTTTCCATTCGTATCAGAAGAAATAGCACTAAAGTCTATTCCAGTTGTTGCTGTTACAAATTCACTTTGAATATTATCTAGTACTGCACTTTTTGCTATTTCATTATATAACTTCGTTCCTACTTCTTGCATTGCCTCTATTCTAAGTTGTCCTTTAAATACTGTTTCCATCACTTCATTGGTAGCATCTTGATCGATCCACATTTTTAAAACATAAGTATATTTTGTCTTGGGCTCAATTGTTCCTGTTTCTAAAACTCTATTAGGATTTTCTCCTATAGCATTTAGTAGTTGTAAATCTACTTCACTTCCATCTTTTACAAGTTGATATTTAATGAAGGAGTCTTTCATACGATTTTGTCCCTCAGCAAGATCTAGGTCATCTAAATAAATGGTATAATCACTTGTTACATTTCCTTTATTTTCTAATGTAAAAGTATACCCATCTTGAGATAATCCCTCTTCATTGGTAACAGGGACTGCTTCCGTAAATGAAATACCTCCTGCCATCGTATCATCTAATTCTAACTCTAGATTTCCAGCAGTAAGTATTGTTAACTCTTTTGTTCCTCGAAGAGTTAGTTGTAACCAGGCATAAGACAAGCCTATTAACATAAACACTGCACTTACTCCGACAATAACTCCCATTTTATGTTTCTTTAACCAATTTTCTTTTTTCTCTTCCATATCTTATCATCCTTACCTTATACTAAATATAGCATATATAAAAATGTCGTGCAAGTGAATAATTGAGATATGACAAAGTTAGACATAGAAAAAGAGTAAAAGCATATCCTTATTACCCTTCGTTATTATTTTGTTCTACTTGG
The DNA here is from genome assembly GCA_964637865.1 of uncultured Muribaculaceae bacterium. GTDB lineage: Bacteria > Bacillota_I > Bacilli_A > RF39 > UBA660 > MGBC119817. Next base: position 4,357 of record CAZWXX010000050.1, read on the forward strand.
ATTTTTACCACTCTATCATTTAATGCGATGTCCTCTGTTTCTAAGCTTTCTTTTATTATTTTGTTTGCTAGTGTTTCTTCTTTGATATAGTCTTCATAATGACTTATTACTTGGTCTATTTTACTATCTTCGGCATCATAATAGATGTTAATATGATCCGTGATTTCAAAGTCTTTCTCTTTTCTAAGAGATTGTACATTTCGAATCAATTCACGGGCTAGGCCTTCTAATATTAATTCCTCTGTTAAAGTAGTATCTAGAACAATACATGTTCTTTGATTACTACTTGCTGTATAGCCTTCTTTTTGTTTTAAAGTAATTAGTACCATATCCTTTGTTAAAGTAAAATCTTCTCCCTCTAGTTCTACTACTATTGATTCTTCTTGTAACTTTTGTACTTTTTCCTTTTCAAGATGCTCTAATACTTTTTGTAAAGATTTTATTTTTGGTCCTAATTCTTTTCCTAGTATTTTAAAGTTTGGTTTTACTATGTAGTCTAAATACTGACTCATATCTTCCATAAACTCTACTTCTTTAACATTTAATTCTTCTAAAATGATTGGTAGTAAGTTGCCAATGACATCTCTATTTTCTTTTGCAAGAATTAATTTTTGAATTGGTTGGCGTACTTTAATTTTTGCCTCTTCTCTTGCAAAACGACCTAGAGAACAGATATCTCGAATTAAGTCCATTTGTTCTTCTACTTTTTCGTCTATTAGATTTTCATCTGCTTTTGGATATTCTGCTAGATGAACAGATTCTTCTTTTGTTAGTTTTTGATAGATTTCTTCTGTTAAGAAAGGAGTAATTGGTGCACATAATTTACATAATGTTACTAATACTTCATACGTAGTTAGATAAATACTTTTTTTACTTTCTGTTAGACTAGAATCCCAAAATCTTCTACGATTACTTCTAATATACCAATTTGATAAATCATCATTTAAGAATGGGACGATTAGTTTTGTTGCTTTATTTAAATCATACTCTTCTAAAGCTTCTGTTACTTCTTTTACTAGTTTGTTTAATTTTGAGATTAACCATCTATCAATTAATTCTCTATCTTCTACTTTAATTTTATATTCTCTTGGGTCAATGTGATCAGCGTTTGCATACATTTCAAAGAAAGAATATGCATTTTTAAAAGTAGAGATATATTTAGAATAGACTTCTTTTACGCCTGCTACATCAAATTTTAATGGTGTCCAAACTGGAGATGTATATAACATATAAAAACGAATGGTGTCCGCTCCATACTCCTTCATGATTTCTGTTGGATTAATGATGTTCCCTACTGATTTACTCATTTTCTTTCCATGAGCATCCAACATCATGTCGTTTACTACTACGTTTTTAAAACTAGATTTGCCACTAATTAAAGTAGATAATACCAAAAGGACATAAAACCATCCTCGTGTTTGGTCTACTCCTTCTGCGATAAAGTCCGCTGGAAATTGAGAGGCAAATAATTCTTTGTTTTCAAATGGATAGTGGTACTGAGCATAAGGCATTGCTCCTGAATCGAACCAAACATCTAGTACGTCTTGTACTCTTGTCATTATTTGATTACATTTTGGACAAGTAATATGAATATGATCAACATAGGGTCTATGTAATTCTAAGTTTTCTATATCGACTTCTTCTATGGCTTTTTCTTTTAATTCTTTTCGTGATGAAATTGTTTCAAAATGACCACATTCACATGTCCAAATTGGTAATGGACATCCCCAATATCTGTTTCTAGAAATTCCCCAGTCAATCATATTTTCAAGCCAGTTATTAAAACGTTTTTCTCCGACATGACTTGGATACCAATGAATCTTGTTATTTTCTTTGATGATTTCTTCTTTATATGCTGTATTTTTTACATACCAAGCTGGTTTTGCATAGTAGATAAGAGGTTCTTTACATCTCCAACAATGGGGGTAATCATGAGTCATTTTTATTTTCTTGAATAGTTTATCTTCTTGTTTTAAATATTTAATAATTTCTATTTCTAATTCAGGATCTGTTACTACTCTTCCTTTCCATGGACCTTCTTGGTAACAACCATCTTTTCCTACTGGGTTAATAAAACTAAGATTTGCTTCTTTGGCTACTCTATTATCATCTACACCATAAGCCGGAGCAATATGTACGATTCCTGTACCATCTGTTGCTGTAACATAGCTATCGGCAAGAATTTCAAATGCTTTTCCTTCGACTTTAATAAATGGCATTAATTGTTCATATTTCAGTCCTTTTAAATCAATTCCTTTATATGTTTCTAGGACTTCATATTCTTCTTTTAAAACACTTTCTACTAAATCTTTTGCTACAATAAACTGATACCCTTTACTAGCTACTTTTAAATACTCTAATTCTGGGTTTACGCATAGAGCTACATTTGCCATTAAAGTCCATGGAGTTGTGGTCCATACTAAAACATAAACGTCTTCTTCTACTAGTTTAAAAGGAACGATTACTGTGTTTACTGATACTTCTTTATAGCCTTGCGATACTTCGTGGGAAGCTAGTTCTGTTCCACATCTAGGACAATATGGTAATACTTTATTTCCATGATAAATTAAGCCTTTTTTATTTAGTTCATCTACAATCCACCATTCTGATTCTATATATTCATTACTACATGTTACGTAAGGGTTTTCACAATCAATAAATTGTCCCATCATATCTGTTACTTTTTTTACTTCATCGATATTGGTGGCTGTTTCTTTTTTACACTCTTCACAGAATTTCTCAATGCCTAGTTTCTCAATATCATTTTTGGACTTAAAGCCTAGTTTTTTTTCTACATTTACTTCAATTGGGAGTCCATGGGTATCTAGTCCTATTTTTCTTAAGACTCTATAGCCTTGCATTGTTTTAAATTTACAAAATGAGTCTTTTATGGTTTTAGCAAAAACATGATGGATTCCAGGACGGGCATTGGCATAGATTGGTCCATCGTAGAAGACAAAGTTTTTTTCTTGCTCTTTGGTTTCTATACATTTTGTTAAGATATCCATCTCTTTTAATTTTTCCATATATTTATTTTCTATTTCTTGGATTTTTCCAGTTTCTAGTTTTTCAAATTTCATAATCATCCTTCTTTCTTTATCCTAAAATAACATAACTATAATAAATGATAAAAAGTATTAAAAAGCTAATTCCTTCTTTTTTACTAATCTTATAATCTTTGAAAGAAAATAGGAATAGTAAAAGGGCACTCAGTATCATTACTATTAGATCAATAGAATTAAATGTTAGGCTCGTTACTCCTCCAAATAAGGCAATTGGGAGTCCTATTACCATACCGATATTAAAGATATTACTTCCCACAACATTACCGATTGCAATATCGTATTCTCCTTTTTTGGTAGCCATGACGCTGGTTACTAGTTCAGGAAGAGAGGTTCCAAGGGCAATAATGGTTAAGCTAATCATTCGCTCACTTATTCCGATTGCCGTTGCTAGAAATGAGGCAGCATCTACTACCATGTTACTGCCAAGTACAATGGCAATAATTCCTACAATGGTAAAGAGAATTGCTTTGGGTAGTTTGATAATTTCTTCTTCCTCTTCTTCTACTACTTTTTTTCGCATCATAGAGATTAAATAGTAGATAAATACTAAGAAAAATAGTAAAAGAACGATTCCATCACTTCTTGTAAAAGCATTTGTTAGATTTTTATCGAATAAGTGATCACTTAGAAGAACTGCCATTAGTGTTGTAATTAATAATGTAATAGGAAGCTCTTTTTTTACTGTATTATTTTTTACGGTTAGGCTATGCACACAAGATGCTACTCCTAATATTAATAAGATATTTAGGATATTACTTCCAATTACGTTTCCAAAGACAATATCGCCACTACCAGATAGGAGAGACTTTACACTTACGGCAAACTCTGGAGCACTCGTTCCAAATGCTACAATGGTAAGTCCAATTAACATTTTTGATATTTTAAAGTTCATTGCCATACCACTAGCCCCATCTACAAAGATATCTGCACCTTTTATTAGTATTACAAAACCAATGATTAATAGAATTATTTGTAATAACATATCTTTCACCTCTTTTTTTCCAAAATAAAAGCCTATTATTTAAGGACGAAAAATTCGCGGTACCACCTTAATTCATAGACTTTGTATGCACTTAAACACTATAACGCGTGACCGGCTTTATCTTATCCATAAAGCACACTTGAAAGTGATCTAAAATATAATTTCCTACTTGTTTCCACCCACCACAAGCTCTCTATCAGTTCCTTATATTTCCGTCTTTCGCACTTGTTTTATTACTACTTACTTATAGCATAAGTTATTTAAAATTTCAAGTAGTAACTTAAAAGAAAAATATTCATAACTGGTTAATCTTTTAAATTACAATATACATCTTGAACATCATCTAAGTCTTCTAATTGTTCTAATAGACTATATACTTTTTCTTTTGCTTCTTCATCTAGTTCTATATAATTATCAGGGCTAAATGTTACTTCGCTTGATAAGAAGTCGACAATTCCATTTTGTTCTAGGGCATCTTTTACTTTAATAAAGTCTTCTGGTTTTGTTGTAATTAAGT
>CAZWXX010000051.1:0-2666 GCA_964637865.1 uncultured Muribaculaceae bacterium
CCTTTTTGCTTATATTCAAAACACGTAGATGTAAATCCTGGAGATAGAAACAATACTTGCAAAGGATTATTAAGACCAATCGGTATTGAAAAATTTAAAGATACCTATAAAATTCTCTATACTTGTGAAAAATGTGGAGAACATCATAAAAACATTATTGCAAAAGATGATAATATGGACAAAATTATAGAATTAACAATAAGTCACAATAGATTATAAATCTTGAAAAGTAGAAGCCCGTTGAAAACGCTTAAAGGTTGTATACTTAGGCGCTCTAGTAGCAGCAGGAGAAGTATTTCCTAACTTAATTTTCTCGGGAAGCTGCACAATACTATCTTCTTCTAACCATACAATATATTTTCCGGGAAACCGATCAGAAGGAACATACTTAGATATTTTAGCATAATGCGTAATCCCAGAAACAGGTTTTCCTAAATAAATAGCAATATATTTTAGATGCTCAATTTTTTCTTTTTGTATTCTAACATAATACCAACGTTTCTCATTTAAAAAAGCACTATAAAAACCATCTGAATACCCAGGATAAATAACCATATCAAAATCCATATTCTCACGCTGATGATAAGGATCAGGTTCTTCTTCTAACACCTTCTCTTTAAAAATATCAACATTATATTCTTCTTTTAAAACACTATCGATCTCGTTAATATAACTCATAATAGCATCTTGGAGAAGTGCATTTCTTGGATAAGTTTGATCATTAATTTTTTCAAATTCTTTAGAGATTTGATCCATTGCTTCAATTAAATTTTCTGAAGCATTAAAAGTTAATTGTCTTTTTTTACCACTTTCTAATATTTTATAAATATTTTCTCTTGCATAGTTTTTCATCTCTTTACTTCATATCCTTTCTTTTTAATAATAAAGGGGACACTTCTTTCAATTTCGCATTCTCTAATATTTAATTTTTCAAAATAATGATTTAGTGCAGTTTCAATCACATCACACTTTTTAATAGTAGGATTGTCTTTCTTCAAATATTCATGGGCAACTTCTAATTTTTTCAAAGTTTCTAACTCCAAAGTAGCAGAAATTCTTTTTCTTTGGGGAATAGAATCTTCAAGATTAATACAAATTTCCATATAAATACCTCCTTGTTTTCTTAATCATAACACATCTTCCGATACTGTGCAACTATAATTTTTTATAGCAAAAAAATAATAATACTGAAAAGTACTATTATTTGAATGAAAGTTTAATTCTTAGGTTTAAAGAATAAGGCAAAGATAAAGGAAAAGACAATCGCTGCCGTAATACCAGAAGCGGTAAGATCAAACATTCCCATGACAATTCCAATTGGCCCCATCACATCTACTTTAGCAAGGGCACCATGAATGAGTAAATGTCCAAAACTAGTAATGGGAACCATCGCTCCTCCACCTACGACCTCAACAATCTTATCATAAATACTAAAGGTATCAAGGGCTGCACCAACAACAACTAAGATACTAGTAATATGCCCTGGCGTTAACTTTGTATTATCCAAAATAATTTGGGATATCATACAAATAAACCCTGCGAATAAAAACGAATATACAAAAATCATTCTACTACCTCCAAACTAATTGCATGTGCAATACTTAAGATATTTTCCTTTTGATAAACAAACGTTGGTGAGAAAAGTGCTCCCGTTGCTACTAATAAAACACGCTTCAATTCTTTCTGTTTTAGTTTGTCCATAACCATTGTGAAATTAACCAAAGCACTACATACAGGTCCAGAGCCACCTGCTTGTACTTGAGGTTGCTTCTCTGTATCGTATAATATCACACCACAGTCATTATAATTGTGGCTTAAATCGATTTTATACTCTTCCATCATATATTCTTTTAAAATCTCTTTTCCATATTTTCCAAGGTCTCCCGTTAGAATTAAATCATAATAACTAGCATCTCTCTTCATATCCGTTAAATGTCTATAAATCGTATCAGCTGCTGCCCCCGCCATTACAGCACCCATATGAAAAGGATCCGTTTGATTATAATCAATAATACGACCAATTGTACCAGACTCGATCTTTACTGAACTCTTCTCACTGGATAGAAGTGCTGCCGCACCACCAGTTGCCGTAAAAGTAGCCGTCATTGGCTTTGGTGCCCCGTATTCTGTTGGATTGCGAAATTGTTTTTCACTCGACATATTATGAGAACTAGTAGCAATGACTACATTTTTCTTGTGCTTTGCCTCAATAAAGGTAGATGCCAAAATCATCGCTTCCATACTAGTAGCACAAGCACTATAAACACCTAGAAAAGGAGCATTCAGTGGACTTCCTGCATAACTAGATGCTGTAATTTGGTTTAGCAAGTCCCCTGAAATTACCAAATCTACCTTTTCCTTTTTGATTCCCTTCTTCTTTAATAACATATTAAGACTCTCTTGTAATAACTTCACTTCTGCCTTCTCCCAAGAATCCGCTCCACAATACAAATCATCATACTTCTTATCAAAGTATTTGGAAAGTGGTCCATTCTTTTCATAGGGTCCTACCACAGTAGCAGTCTCTTGTAAATAAACATTTTTAAACTTATGACTCATGCTCCACCTCCGATTAATATTCTGAGCATTCCAAAGAACCACGCTGAAACAACTCCATATAAAATAACAGAACCAGCAAGTTTAAACATATTACTACCAAGTCCAAA
>CAZWXX010000051.1:2766-8815 GCA_964637865.1 uncultured Muribaculaceae bacterium
CTTGTTTTTAATTTATTTAAGACTTTACTCTCCTTTCTAGAAACTTGCACTTGCGAAATACCTAAGTTTTGAGACACTTCTTGTTGTGTTAAATCTACAAAGTATCTACTATAAATTAACTGTTGGTCTTCACGATCGAGGGAGGCAATTTCTGTTTTTAAATCCATCATTTCCGGACTCAATTGTTTTTCTTCACAACCCAAGTGAGAATATAAATTCATATCATCGCAGATCACAGAATCCAAGCTTTTCACCATCTCACCGGAAGCTTTCGCTTCTATAATTTTCGCTTCATCAATCTCTAAAAATACCGAAAGTTCAAAATCACTAGGTTCATGCATTAATGTTTGTCTAAGTACATCTCGTCCTTTCTCAATAGCACGATTCAGTTTTTGCATATCGCGACTAACCCGAATCGTTCTACTCTCCTCTACATATTTATGAACTTCTCCAAAGATATATTGATAAGCATAAGTAGAAAATTTAATACCCCGAGATGCATCAAAATGTTGATATGCATTCATAAGTCCTATCATTCCTACTTGATATAAATCTTCTTTGTCAAAATAACCACCATACTTCGCAACAATACTCCAAACTAAGTTTTCATATTCTAGTATGTCGTCCATTTTTCCTCCTAGTAACTTAAATACTGATACGCATCCAACTCACTATCTATAAAAAATAACTGCCCACGTCTTTTTCCAATATATTCTTCTTTCTCATGACTAAGTCCACATAAAGCAACTTCTCCACAACTCAAGAAAATCTCAACTAGTTTATTTCCAATTACAGAAAAAATTGCATCACTTGTTACCTTTACCTCATCAAAATTAATCACAAGTTTCTTAGTCCCCTGTTCATATAAAAGATAATTGATCTCTTCAGAAAACTCTTTCACTGTTTTCTTATTTAAAGAGCCATATAACCGCAAAAATATAATTCCTTGATTCACTTTGGTTGTAATTAAAAACATATTCTTTCCACCTCGCTTTTTCACTATAACTGATATTATTTTATTTGTCGCGTCATTCGACAAAACTCGACAAATTATTCGTTCGACAAAAATATACAAAAAATAAAAAAGAAAAGAAAATTCTCTTTCTACTTCTTAATAAAACTATTATTTTTCCTTTTATAAATAAGGAATGATTTAAAATTAAAAAAAAAGTAGCAATAGGAAAAATCAAACCACTTTACTATTACTTGACAGTTAGAAATTTCAATCATGATTCTTTAAAGAATAGTGAATCAATAACAAAGTCTCCTACTTCTTGCCACTCTGCTTTTAACTCTTCTGTACAATTAAATGTAACAATTACTAATTTATCCTGATAAGAAAAGAAAATCATATTATTATAAATTTTAGTATCTGCAGCGGTGGATATTAATTTTATTTTTCCAATATTATGCTGATCTACTTGATAGAATTTAGATTCTATTATTTCACTATTTTTTTCTAACAGTTGATTCATATATTGATGATAATTGTTGATTTCACTATCTAACATTTTGTTATCTGTCATACTAATTGCGATATTAATGGTTAAATCATCGTTTGAAAAAACAACTTTAGGAACATCTCCAGTATATTTTTGAGTGATTTCATCCATGGTTAATTGTTTGAAATTCTTTGGAATTTTTATGTAAAATTTAGCCTTATCTACATGAGTGTATTCTGTCTCTATTTTTTCTCCACTTTTTGTATTTACAATTAATGAATCATACTTTTCGCTTTCTTTTTCTAACTTTTTTGTCTCTTCTTTCAGTACTACTTGTATCACAAGGCATACGAAAACGATAATAACGCAAATGCTTCCAAATATTATGGTTCCTATTTTCTTTTTTCTTTCCATCTTTTAAAATTTTCCTCTCTTTTTTATGTTTTCGTTATAACACAAAAGGTAGTAAGAAAATGAAACTTTTTCCTATTTACTTCATTATCTTTCTTTTATTAAACCATCTTCTGTGAAACAATATAAACAATGAATCACTTCACTAATATATCTTCGATCATGCGATACACTAATAATTGCTCCTCGATACTCTCGTAGAACTTTTCTAATCACAGGATTTGATAAGGGACTTACATTTCTAGTAGGTTCGTCTAGTAATAAAACATTACACTCATCTAACACGAGTTTAATTAAAAATAGTTTTGCTTTCGTCCCATTACTTAAATCTTCTATTTTTCCTATCATCTCATCTTGAGTGAAATTCATATTTCCTAAATACATTCTTGCTTTTGTTATACTTTCTTTATTACTAGAGGGAACAAGAAAATCTAAAACCGTTTCATAGTGATTTAAAACCTCATCATAATTTTGAGGCATATATCCAACATTTATATCATGTCTTTCTTTTAGTTCTTTATAAATATACTTTAGTAAAGTAGATTTCCCTACACCATTTTTCCCGATGATACATAGATGAACATTACCAACTACATCTAACATAACATTCCTAGCAAGTATTTTATCCTCTACTTTAAACTCTTTTAAATTGATATTAACAATATGTTTCGTCTTGGGTAGCATTACCTCTTCAAAAAAGAAATGAATACTTTCTTCTACATCTGGTATTTCTGCCAGTTCCAATTGATTTAGCCTTTTCTCTTGTGACTTTAAAGAATGCATTTTTACTTTCAACCTCTTCGCTCCATGAGGATCTTTTCTAGAAATTGTATTCTGCTGATATTCCACTTTTTGCATCACTCGTTGTAACTTTTGTTGTTGTTTAGCAAACTTTCGTTGTTCTCCTTTCGCAACTTGTGTTTCCTTTTCTATTTTTTGAAGACGCATTTGGACGTAAGTATCATAATCTATTCGTAATAATGTATGCCTGCACTCTGTTTTTTTCTTCACTTGTTCTATATGTAAAACTAAATTGGCAGTTTTTGATAATAGCGTTTCATCATGGGAAATATAAATAATTGGTTTTTTGCAGTGATTTATGAAATCTTCTAACCACTCTAATGTCTCAATATCCAAATCATTCGTCGGTTCATCTAAAAATAAAATATCATCCTCTTCCATTAATAATTTCAATAAGCGAATCTTTACTTTTTCTCCTCCTGATAATGTGCTTATATTTTGTTTTAAAATCTGATCATTTAAATGTAATTGATCTAAAATTTGATAGAATCCATTTATCTTTTCATAATAATCATTTTCATCTTGAAATAAGAAATCATATACTTTTTTATGCAGGTATTTTTCATTCATCGTCTGTTCTAAATAGCCAATTCTATTCCCATTTAAGTGGACACTACCGCTTATTTCTGCATATTCACAAACTCCTAGTATTGCTTTTAAGAGAGTGGATTTCCCATTTCCTTCTTCTCCAATGATTGCCATTTTATCTTTTGAAGTGACCGTAAATGATAAATCTCGAATCAAATATTTATTTGCTACTTTTACACTGAAATCTTTTACTTCTAACATATTATGCCTCCTATTCTGGCATAATCAAAGTTTATGCCACACTTATTAGCATAATCTTCTCATGGTTCCACCTCCGTTTTCTACTTGCTATTAAAAAAAACTAGTATGCTATTTTCTTGATTAGTATCATCATTTTATTTTATGAAATGCTATAGTTTGTTTCTTTAATGATATTTTACCCACTTCATAACCATATTCAGCCGCTTCCTTTTTCGCATTTAAAAAGGAATGATTTATATCAAAACCTAGGATTTCTTTTATTTGTTGATAGGAAAGCAGGTAACTTTCCTTTTGTTTTTCTTTTAAATACTCCCACAACTTACCATATTTACTCATAGTAAAAGTCTCCTTTTCTTTTTCATTTAAAGTATAGATGTGATATTTTAAACAGGAGATCTTTCTTCTAAAATAATTGCTTGCATTGGACAAAAAGAGGCACACTTACCACAACTTATACATTTATTATAGTCAATAGATGGTGCTTCATTTTCTTTTTGTGAAAGTGCACCGACTGGACAAATCTTTACTGCAGGACATTTATGGTTCTGTGGGCATCTTTCTTTTTCAATTTTTAATATCTTCTTCATTTTTATCCTCCAATTTATTATATATATTAATTATGTTCAACATAACTTTTCATTTTAAAATCTAGTCATATTATAACATGGAAAAGCAAGTATTAAAAAACTTTTTTTATAGAGTTTCATGATAAAATATATAAGAAATGAGGAGGTTATTATAATGGCAGTAAAAATTACATATTTTGTTCATGGAACTACTACAGATAATATAGAACATAAATCTACTGGTTGGTTACCTGGAGAACTATCTCAAAAAGGAATAGATCAAAGTGTTCTCTTAAAAGAACAAGTAGATATTAATCAGTTTGATATTGTTTTCTGTTCTGATTTACAAAGAGCAATTGATTCAGCAAAATATACTTTTGAGGGTGTAAAAGAAATTATTCATGATGAAAGATTAAGGGAATGCAACTATGGTGATTTTAATGGACAAGATAGCAATTTAGTAAAATATGAAGACCATATTGAAGAGAGATTTCCAAATGGAGAGTGTATGTTAGATGTTGAAAAAAGAATCAAAAATTTTTGTGCTTATCTTTTGGAAAACTATAATGGAAAACATATAGCAATTGTTGCACATAAAGCACCTCAACTTGCTTTCCAAGTTCTTACAGAAGGAAAAAGTTGGGAAGAAGCAATTGAAAAAGATTGGCGTAAAACAAAGTCTTGGCAACCTGGTTGGGAATATATTATTAATGAATAATTATAGCGAATTCAAAATTTACTCTATAAGGTTATAAGATAAAAGTAGACAGTAAAAACTAAGTTTCCTACTGTCTACTTTTTATTGGCAATTACAGTTTATATCAATTTATGATAGAACATATCTTTTTTAATTTAACTTTCTTTTCACTTTTTCAGGTAACTCATCTACTTGTATTTCTTTCCAACTATATACACCTAATGATCTTACTTCTAAAGAAAGATAAGCTCCTTCTCTTAATTCTCTCTTTGTTTTAAATTTTAGTTTTTTTCGTCTTCCATTTTTACTATAACATGGTAGTGTATATTCATATTTCATATCATCTGTTGTAGATAATTCTTCCACTTTTTTATTATCCACTTTTGTATAATAGATAGCATTATAATTCTCTAAGCGATAAAGGCCTATGACGCAACAAATGATAAAACCAATCGTTCCTACTACTACAAATATTTTCCCAGTCATTTTTCTCTCCTTTCTTAGTTTTTATTCTAATATAAAGAAAAGAAAAATTCCTGATTCTAATCTTACAAAAGATTACATTTCTGTAACTATTTTAAAGCTTTCTACTTAAAGGTGACATAACGAACACCAATGCTTTTATAAATTTTGGATGCTCGAGGAAGTTTAAAAATTCTAGCGAACAATAAGTTGTAAAACTCATCTATCAAAATAACAGAACACAAAGTAAAACTAACAGTTAAGAAAACCCTTCTATCCACTTTTTCTGCTAAGTAAAAACAAAGTGGCAAAACTCCATAAATAAAAAGTAAACTAAAAGTTCCAAATACAAGTACACTACGTAAGCAGACAAATCCATGGATACTTCCAAAACTTAAAATCTCACTGTTATAATCCCAGCATCTCATACCATGTCCAATGATATACATTCCAAGTCCTGAGATATATTCTAGTATTCCACAAGCAAGAGCGCTAATCAAGAATACTTTGAAAACATTTTTTCTTTTCTTATAAGTTAAAAAGTATATCATAATAGAACCCGTTGCATAAATATTAATCCAAGGAAGAAAGTTTCCTCCTCGCCAATAAAATCCTTGCATTCCTCCATTAAAATAATAGAAAATGAATTCATACAGAAAGCCAAACATACCCGTAATTACAATAATAAGACTAAAAATTCCAAGCATCATTGTCTTATCAAATGAATGATCTTTCTCTAAATAATTTTTATACTTCTCTTTCATACTACAATACTCCTATATTCTATATTATAGCATATATGAAAAAAAGTAACTATTTTATTTCGACTTGAATGAAATTTTAAATGCACCAATAAAAATAGTAATGGTTAATTTAGTCTT
>CAZWXX010000052.1:0-8576 GCA_964637865.1 uncultured Muribaculaceae bacterium
GGAGATGGTATTCTTCATTTTTTACTAATTTCAAAAACTGTCCGTAGATAAGATTTGTAGTATAAAGGATTTATTAAAAAAAAGATGTCTTAAATTTGTCAAATAGATGTCTTTTTTATTGGTATTTTCTTTTTCTATGTTATAATTTTAATAGATAGAGGGTGTAGAGAATGGCAAAGAAGAAAAAGAAGAAAGCAGTTGCTAAAAAAATTGATCATAGCGAAGAGTTATATGGAATTTTACTTGTTCTCGCTGCTATACTTGGTATTGGAAAGTATGGTCCTGTTGGGAAACTGATTGCCTCTTTTGGACTTTTTTTAGTAGGAACTGGGTATGGTGTTTTTTTGCTTGCCCTTTTTGTTGTGGGATGTTATTTAGTAGTAAAAAGAGAATGGCCTGATTTTTTGACTACCAAATTAATTGGAGTCTATATCTTAGTATTGGGACTTTTAATTATTATGCATCGGGAATATGTATCTCAAAATGATGGTAATATGGCTCTTATTTTTCAAGAAACGATGAATGAACTTATCTCAGGTTTTCATAGTATTATGCATACTGGTACAGTAGATGATTTGTTCGCTGTTGGTGGAGGGGTCATTGGAGGTGGTTTTTCTATTGTCTTTGATAAATTATTTTCATATACGGGTATGAATATTGTTGCTTGGGTTATGGTAGCATTAGGAGTTGTTTTATTTACAGGTTTTTCTATTGTTGATTTTGTTAGAGATGGATATGAAAAAGAAAAAGAGAAATTAAAATCTAGAAAGTCGGAAAAAGAAGAGGAACCTTCTAAAGCTTCTGTTATTATTAATGATGGCAATGAAGATGATGCAAAGGATGATCAGAAAATTACTATTACTAGTATTGATGAAGTGATGAAGGTTGGAGAGAAAAAAGAAGAAGTGGTAAAAGAAGAAGTTAGTACACCTAGTAGTCCTTTGATGCCACAAAAAAAATATGTATTACCTCCTATTGATATTTTAGATAAACCAAAGAAAAAAACAAAGGGTACTGATCAGGGAGTGATCGAGAAAAATATTGAAATATTAGAACGAGTTCTTAAAGATTTTAAAATTATTGGAAAAGTAGTGGAAGTGCATATAGGACCTTCTGTTGTTCAATATGAACTTGAAATTGCTAGTGGAACACGTGTTAATAAAATTACTAGTATTAATCGAGAAATTTCTCTAGCTCTTGCGAAGAAAGACGTTAGAATTGAAGCCCCAATTCCTGGGAAAAATACTGTTGGAATTGAGTTTGCTAATGATACACCGACTCCAGTTAGTTTTTATGAAATTATGAATAGTACTAAGATGAAAAATGCTCCAGATAAAAAACTAATGGTGCCACTTGGAAAGAGTATTATGGGTGATATTGGTGTTTGTGAAGTAAATAAAATGCCCCATTTATTAATCGCTGGTACTACTGGTAGTGGTAAATCTGTTTGTGTAAATGGAATTATTTGTTCTATTTTGATGAGAGCAAAACCAGATGAAGTAAAGCTTATTATGGTGGATCCTAAAGTGGTTGAACTTTCTGTTTATAATGGAATTCCTCATTTACTTAGACCAGTTGTTACGGATCCAAAGCAGGCAGCGATTGCTCTTAAAAAGATGGTAGATGAGATGGAAAGACGGTATTCTGTGTTTAGTGATTCTAAAACTAAGAATATTGAAGGGTATAATGCGTATGTTGAAAAAGAAAATAGTAAGATAAAAGATGCGGAAGCAAAAATTGCCAAGATGCCTTATATTGTCATTATTATTGACGAGCTTGCAGATCTTATGATGGTTGCTGCCAAAGAGGTGGAGGATTCTATTCTTAGAATTACACAAAAGGCTCGTGCTGCGGGAATGCATTTGATTGTTGCTACCCAAAGACCTTCTACTGAAGTTATTACAGGACTTATTAAAGCAAATATTCCATCTCGTATTGCGTTTTCTGTAGGTTCTGGAATCGATTCTAGAACGATTCTTGATCAAACTGGTGCAGAACAGTTGCTTGGTAAAGGGGATATGTTGTTTTTACCAATAGGTATGAATTCACCTTTACGTATTCAAGGCTCTTTTATTACAGATGATGAGATTAAGAGAATTATTGATTATACAGCAGAACAACAACAGGTTCAATATGATGATAGTATGATGCGTTTAGAAAATGATAGTACAAGTAGTGATAGTGGAGGACATTCTACTGACTCTTCCGATGATTATGATGATCCACTTTATAATGAAATTGTTGAGTTTGTTATTGAAACGCAAAAAGCATCTGCGTCCCTTTTACAACGTCGGTTTAAACTTGGTTATAATCGTGCGGCAAGAATTGTTGATTTATTAGAAGAACGTGGAATTATTGGCCCTCAAAATGGATCGAAACCTAGAGAAGTTTTAGTGAAGTTAGAAGGCGGAGAAGAGACTAACGAGTAAGTCTTATATAGTATCAGAGTGTATAGCTCTTTTCTTTTTGCCAAATTTTTACTGCAAAAGTTTTTATTTTAGGGTATAATAAATATAGAAAGAAGGTAGTTTATGTCAACAATTCACATTAGTGCAGAAAAAGAAGATATTAAAAAAATTGTTCTTATGCCAGGAGATCCACTTCGGGCTAAGTATATTGCTGAGAAGTTTTTGGATGATTATTATCAGGTGAATCATACAAGAGGAATGCTTGCGTATACTGGAAAATATAAGGGGGTTGATGTTACTGTTTTTGCTTCTGGTATGGGATGTCCTAGTATGGGAATTTATGCATATGAACTTTATCAGTTTTATGATGTAGATACGATTATTCGTATTGGTACTAGTGGAGCGAATACTAGTGAATTAGAATTATTAGATGTTGTAATTGCTGATTCTAGTTATAGTTATTCTAATTTTCCTGCTTTGTTTTTTGATGATGATAGTTCTTTGTTTTTTGCAGATTGCGAGTTAAATGATCGTATAGAAGAGCTTGCTTTGAAAAAGAAAATTTCTTATAAGAGAGGAAGAATTATTACTGGAGATATTTTTGATGTTTATTTAGAAGATAAAGAAAGACTTCATATGCTTTATGAAAAAGCAGGGGATGCCTATGCGGTTGAAATGGAAGCGGCTGCACTATTTTCTATTGCAAAGCACTTAAATCGTCGTGCTACATGTCTTTTAAGTGTTGTAGATTCTCCATTTAAAAAGGAAGTGGTTTCTAGTGAAAGTCGTGAAAAGTCGCTTGATGGCATGATAGAACTTGCTTTAGATATTGCACATAATTTATAAAAAGTTACAGATACTAAAAGAGAAATGAGGTGTCTTATGGAATATATAAGAAAAGATTTGGGTTCTTATAATTTACATATTATAAAAACTAAGAAGTTTAAGTCTGTAGTAGTACAAGTAAGTTTTCGTACTCCTATTGTCAAGGATGAAATTACCATGCGTAATGTTTTATCTGATATGCTACTTTTATCTTGTGAAAAGTATCCTAGTAAGCGAGAAATTGCTTTAAAATCACAAGATTTGTATGCTTCATCTATTATGGTTCAAGATTTACGACTTGGAAATTATTTGAATACGGATTTTACTTTTCATACTTTGAATGATAAATATACTGAAGAGGGAAATTTAGAAGAAGGAATTACTTTTTTTAGCGAGATTATTAATCATCCACGAGTTATTGATAATCACTTTTATGAAGAGGATTTAGAAATTATTAAAAGACAGGCAACAGTTGCCTTTGAAAGAGTAAAAGAAGATCCTGCTAATTATAGTATGATTCGTCTTTTTGAAAATATGGGGAAAGATAGTCCACTTTCTTATCGACCAATGGGATATATAGAAGATTTAGAAAATATCGATGTTTCTAATTTATATGCTTATTATAAGAATATGTTAAAGACGAATATGATGGATATCTTTGTTATAGGAGAAGTAGATCCACTTAAAATAGAAGAAATTATCGTAAAGAATTTTCAATTTAATACTTATAAGAAGGCACGTAAGCCTTATCGTTTAGAAGAGAGAAAGATACGCAGTAAGAAACAAATCATTCGAGAAAAAGAGGATCTTACACAAGCAAAACTTTCTATTGGGTGTAATTTAGTAGGACTTACGGATGATGAGAGAAACTATGCTCTTACTTTATATAGTATTATTTTAGGTATGGGAGGAGACTCTAAGTTATTTCAAAATGTTCGAGAAAAACATTCTGCATGTTATTATATTAATTCTTCTCCTAATAAATTAGATAATGTTTTAACGATTCGTGCAGGAATTACGAAAGAGAATTTTAAAAAAGTGTTAAAACTGATTGAAACAGAACTTCAAATGATGCGAAAAGGTAGTTTTACAGAGGAAGATATTAAAAAAGCGAAAGAACTTTTTCATACTAGTTTGGATGAGTTAGAAGAAAGTGAGACAAGACTTATTAATGCTTATTATATGATGGAATTATTAGGAATTGATGATATTATGACTAGAAGAGAGAAGATGGATCGTGTTACAAAAGATGAGATTATCTCTGTTGCTAAAAAAGTGAAAATAGATACAGTTTATTGTTTGGAAGGAGAATAAATATGGAAAAGGTAGAATTAGAAGGACTGGATGCTACTTTATATCAAGAAACTTTTGAGAATGGTTTTTCTATTTATATGGTTCCTTTACTCGACAAAAAAAATTATGCTTTAACTTATGCTACGCGATATGGTTCCGATATTATTGAGTTTGATATGGAAGGGGGAAAAAGAAGAAAAGTACCTACTGGAATTGCTCATTTTCTAGAACATAAGATGTTTGAACAAGAAGATGGTGTCGATCCTTTTACTTTTTTTGGCGAAAGTGGGACAGATGCGAATGCTGCTACAGATCATGAATATACCAAATATATTTGTAATGGAACGAAAAACTTTAAAGAGAATTTTCGATATTTGTTAAGATATGTAAATGCACCATATTTTACGGATGAAAATGTGGAAAAAGAAAAAGGAATTATAGAAGAAGAACTTAATATGTATTTGGATATTCCTGAGTTTGTTTTGGAAAATAAAATTCGCGAAAACCTATATCAAAAGCATCCGCGTAGAATTGATGTTGGCGGTACTGTTGAGGATGTTCGTAAGATTACCAAAGAGGATTTATATGATTGTTATCATACTTTTTATCAACCAAATAATATGTTTGCTTTACTTGTTGGTAATTTTTCAGTAGAAGATGCTTTACAAATTGCAAGAGAAGAAGTTGGAAAGCTAGAAAATAAAACGAAAAAACGCCCTGTTGGTAGAAACTATCATGAAAGTAGTACTGTTATGAAAGAAGAAGAGACCATTTCTATGAATGTTCGCGTTCCTAAAGTATTGTTTGCTGTGAAATTTTTAAGAAAGAAATTTCCGATGCGAGATCGCCATATGCAAAATCTATATTTACAGTTAATTACTAGTGTTTTATTTGGCTCTTCTTCTTTGTTTCGAGAGAATGCTCGTCAGAATGGTCTTATGAGTGGAATGTATTATAATTGGGAAGAAGTAGAAGATACTATTAGTTTGATTTTTCAAGTAGATACTAAGAAACCTGTAGAATTACTAAAAGAACTTAAAAAGACACTTTCTAATATTACTATTACGAAAGAAGATTTAGAACGATATAAAAAAGTATGGATTGCCAATGAAGTAAGACTTATTGATTATGTAGATGCTACTTCTGATAATGTATTTACAGATATTATTGCTTATGGAGAGCCAATTGTTAATAGAATTCCTTTAATTCGAAAAATGAATCAGAATGATTTAGAAAAACTACTTCATCAATTTAAAATGGAAAATACAGCAGAAATTGTTGTACTTGCAAAAGAAAAAGAAGAAATGTAAGAATCATTTGTGGCATATTATTAGAAATTTTGTGTGGATGCCAATAGATGTAAATCTTGCATTTTCTTATGGAGAAATTTTTCTTCTTTTGGTATACTATTATAGTAGGAGGATATGAAATATGAAATATGTATATGCTTTTCATGAAGGAAATCAGAATATGCGAGATCTTTTAGGGGGAAAGGGTGCTAATCTTGCAGAGATGACAAAAATTTCTTTACCTGTTCCTCAAGGATTTACCGTTACAACGGAAGCTTGTTTAAAATATTATCAGGACCAGGAGAGTTTGAGCGAGGAAATTATTGCACAAATTTATGAAAAAATAGAAGAATTAGAAATGATTACTGGTAAGAAGATGGGGGATGTTTCTAATCCACTTTTGGTTTCTGTCCGTAGCGGATCACGAGTTTCTATGCCTGGAATGATGGATACTATTTTAAATTTGGGAATGAATGATCAAGTGGCAGAAGGATTTAGTAAGGTATCTTCTGATCCAAGATTTGTTTATGATAATTATCGTAGACTTATTCAAATGTTTGCGGATGTCGTTATGGGGTTTCCTAAATCTTCTTTTGAGCATTTATTTGATAAAATTAAGAAAGAAAAAAATGTTACTCTGGATACAGAGCTTACGGCAGAAGATTTAAAAGAGGTTGTAGAAATTTATAAGAGTGAGTATTTTAAATATGCTGGAAGTCCTTTTCCGGACGATCCTAAAGTGCAATTAGTAGAAGCGGTAAAAGCGGTTTTCCGTAGTTGGAATAACGAACGTGCTGTTACTTATCGCAAGCTAAATGATATTCCGGACTCTTATGGTACAGCAGTTAATATTCAGGAAATGGTTTATGGAAATAGGGGCGAAAACTCAGGTACTGGGGTAGCTTTTACTAGAAATCCTGCTACTGGTGAGAGGCGCTTATATGGAGAGTATCTTATCAATGCTCAAGGGGAGGATGTAGTTGCTGGTATTCGTACGCCTAAGAGTATTGAAACTTTAAAAAGTGTGATGCCAGAGTGTTATGATGAATTTGAACGTATTTGTGGTATTTTAGAAGAACATTATAAAGACATGCAGGATATGGAGTTTACTATTGAAGAGGGCAAACTTTTTATGCTTCAAACACGTAGTGGTAAAAGAACAGGACAGGCTGCATTAAAAATTGCAGTGGATATGGTAGAAGAGGGAAAAATTAGTAAAGAGGAAGCTTTACTTCGCGTGGATGATAAACAAATAGATCAAGTACTTCATCCTACTTTTGATAAAAAAAGCTTAGAAGATAGTCCAGTTCTTGCAGAAGGACTTGCTGCTTCTCCTGGGGCTGCTACGGGTAAGATTTATTTTACAGCAGATGATATAGAAAAAGCATATGAAAACGGAGAAAGAGATTTAATTTTAGTAAGAGAGGAGACTTCCCCTGAAGATATTTCGGGAATGCATTTAGCAAGAGGTGTTTTGACAGTTCGTGGAGGGATGACTTCTCATGCGGCTGTGGTTGCCCGTGGTATGGGAACTTGTTGTGTTTCAGGATGTGGAAGTGCACAAGTTGATATGGATGCGAAAACACTTTCTTTTGGTTCTTCCGTTTTTCATGAGGGGGACTACCTTAGCTTAGATGGTTCTACAGGTTATGTTTATGGTCAAAAAATAGAAACTGTCAGTTCTGCTATGTCTTCTTCCTTTTCTTTATTTATGAGTTGGGCGGATGAATATAGAAAGTTAAAAGTTCGGGTGAATGCAGATACACCAAAAGATGCTATGGAAGCACAAAAACTTGGTGCAGAAGGAATTGGTCTTTGTCGGACAGAGCATATGTTTTTTGAAGAGGATAGAATCTTTTCCTTTCGACAAATGATTCTTGCTGATACTATAGAAAAAAGACAAAAAGCACTTCTTAAGATTTTACCTTTTCAACGAGATGATTTTGAGGGCTTATTTCGAGTTATGGATCATCAGACCGTTGTTATTCGATTGTTGGATCCACCACTTCATGAATTTTTACCTCATACTGTAGAAGAAATTTCTCTTCTTGCTGATAGTTTGTCCCTTTCTTTAGATGACGTGAAAGCTCGTATTGCTTCTTTAAAAGAATTTAATCCGATGATGGGACATCGTGGGTGTAGATTAGCGATTACTTATCCAGAAATTGCAAAAATGCAAACACGTGCTATTGTAGAGGCTTTAATTCATGTTTTGCAAGATGGAATTCAGACAGATGCTGAGATTATGATTCCACTAGTTGGTAATATAGAAGAGTATCGTTATGTGAAAAAGATTATTTTGGATACTGCAAAAGAAGTTATGGAACAGTTTCATTTTGATGTTTCTTTCAAAATTGGAACGATGATTGAAGTGCCAAGAGCGGCTTTAATTGCTGATACAATTGCAAAGGAAGCTGATTTCTTCTCTTTTGGAACGAATGATTTAACACAGATGACTTTTGGTTTTTCAAGAGATGATGCCTCTAAATTTTTAGATGATTATTATGCGAAAGGGATTTTTTCTAAGGATCCATTTAAAACCCTTGATACTAATGGAGTTGGCAAACTAGTACACTTGGGAGCATCTCTTGCTAAATATGAAAATCCATCTATTGAACTTGGTATTTGTGGAGAACATGGGGGAGATATGAAAAGTATTTTCTTCTGTCATAAAATTGGACTTGATTATGTTTCTTGTTCGCCTTACCGTGTTCCTATTGCTCGTCTTGCAGCAGCCCAAGCGTCTATAAAGGCGAACCAA
>CAZWXX010000053.1:0-8476 GCA_964637865.1 uncultured Muribaculaceae bacterium
TATATCGTTGTTATTCATTTCTACTATCACTAATAATCGATATTTTAAGACCTTCCCTTAATTTTTCTGGTTTTATCTTACTATTTACTTTATATGATATTTTTCGTAAACCCTCTAAATTTAAACTAAAATCTTTTAGACCTAATATCATCTAAATCCCTCCTTTTTCTACCGTTATACTAAAAAAACTTGTAACTTGCAAATTACACTTTTTAAAGTTTCATCAAAAAAAAATACTAAAAAAAGGTTTTTACCTAAACCAATTTCAGTATTTATAAATAAAATGAACTAAAACCTATGATACGCACATATTTTATTTTTATATAGTATCCTTCTTACATATCTCTTTTAACAGACAAGAATCACAAATAGGCTTCACAGCCTTACAGTAATATCTTCCAAATAAAACCATCTGTTTATGACGTTTCCCCCACTCTTCACGCCGAAATTTTCTCTTTAATTTTCTCTCAATATCCAAAACATTATCATCTACTTTAGCAAGAGAAAGTCTCTTACTTACTCTCTCTACATGCGTATCAACAGCAAACTCTGGCAAATCATAAAGTTCACTTAAAAAAACACTAACTGTCTTTCTACCAATACCAGGAAAACTCTCCAAAATCTCCCGCTTAATAGGCATAGTATCATGATACTCATGATGAAGAATATGAGCAATTTCATGAACATACAAAGCCTTTTTCCGAAAAGATCCTAAAGGTCTTAAAATATCTTCCAACGAAGAAATAGGTGCATTCTCTAAATCCTCAAGTGTAGGATAAGAAGAAAATAAAATACGAGTTACCTGATTAACCCTCTTATCTGTAGTTTGTGCACTAAGCATAACTGCAAGTAAAAACTCATAATCCTTTTCATATTGAAGTTCACAAGGAGGATCAGGAAGTAATTCATCTAAATATTTAGAAATCATATCAATTCTATTCATCATCATCAAACCAATCATAATCAAATATTTCAAGAGCAGGCTCCTTTTCTTTTTCCTTACGGTACTGCATCTTTCCCTTTAAAACATCTTCCTTCGTCTTAATCCCCCTCTTATCCCATTCATAAAGAATTTTATCAATATAACGAAGATTAGAAACACCATTAAAAGTAGCCTCTTTCAAAGCCTCAAGAATAAGCTCCTCACTGATATGATTATCAAGCCAAGCCTTAATAATCTCATACTCCATAGGACTTAAAGTACGTCCAAACTCTTTTTCAATAATACCAAAAACATTACTATTAGAATGATCCTTTTCTTCTACTACCGTCGAAGTCATAATAAGAGAAAGCTTCCCATAAAACTCTGAAAGATCAAGGACTTCTTCCATAAGTCCCTTCTCATTCTTAACAGTAGAAAAAGAAAGTAAATGCTTATCAGACAAAGAAGAAACATACTCCATAACAGTAGTAAGATCTAAAGACAAATCAGAACAAATCTTCTCAGGATTAAAAATATTCTTCTCTCCCTGATTATATAAATACATTAAAAACAAAAACTCTGATATCGAAATCTTAAATTTCTTATAATTTTGAAGTAAATAAAGAGGAATCACCAAATTACCCTGTCTAAATACATCTACTAACTTATTAGGATCCATTCTCTCACCTCGCTTTATTTATAATACTACACTTCATGATAAGAAGAAATACAATATTGAAGAATATCTTCTTTGTTATTCTCTAATTTACCATATAAAATAGCCTGCTCTAAATCCTCATAAATTTCTTTTAAATAACTACCAGGCTCTCTACCCAAAACCTCACAAATCTCATCCCCCGAAGCATCAATATCACGCCTACTATGAATAGGAAGTAAATTATAAACACGAGTAATGGAAGTAGAAGACTCCCCTTTCATCTCACCAACAACAGAATTAACATACAATCCATATCGATAAAGAACATAAGGATCTAAATTATTACAACCATAAACATCTTGTATATCTTTAATTAAATCTTTCTCATTTGCAGTAAAAGGATATAAAGAAACAACATCTAAAACAGCCCATATTGCCATCAAAGAATCCGTATAATGAACCATCTTTAATTTAGGAATCTCAAGTTCATCCAAAAGATCTAACTGAATTAATAAAGAAATACCACGTTTCGCATTCGTACTAGTAAAAATCTTATCTAGCTCTTCTCTTTTTCTCTCATACGAAAGATCCAAAAGAAGCCTCTTATGCCGTACAATAGATGAGACAACATCTTCTGAAAGCCCAAAATCTAAAGTAGTAGCAAACCGAATAGCTCGAAGAATTCTTAAAGCATCTTGCTGAAGTTTCTGCTCACTATCCCCTATCGTTTTAATAAATCGTAAATCTAAATCATCTCGTCCATGTAAAAGATCAATAATATTACCATTTTGATCCATACAAATAGAATTAATCGTAAAATCACGTCTTAATAAATCTTGATATAAATCATCTACATATTGTACTTCTCCTGGATGTCTATGATCTTGATAGGTATGTTCTCGGCGAAATGTAGTAATCTCAAAACGCACACTTTTAAAGGTGACAACAACAGAACCATAATCATCAGGAGGAATAGACGCATCTACAAAAATCTCTTTCAACTCCCTGGGCGTTGCATTCGTACAAATATCAATATCATTAGAAGTACGTCCAAGTAAGTAATCTCTAACATAACCACCTACAATATAAGCAACATACCCATGATCCTCTATCTCTTTTAAAATCTTCTTTGCTACATTTAACATATCATCACCATCTTTATTATACACTTTTTATAGCAAAATAAAAAGCCAAACGGCTTTTTATTATCCATTAACTGCATCTTTAAGAGCAGAACCTGCTTTAAATGAAACAGCATTTCTAGCAGCAATAGTAACAGTTTCTCCAGTTCTAGGATTACGTCCTTCACGAGCTGCTCTTTTTGAAACTGAGAATGTTCCAAAACCAACTAGTGGCACTTTATCTCCCTTAACAAGTGCTTCTGTAATGGATGCAAAAGTAGCATCAATAGCACGAGTTGCATCTGCTTTAGTAAGTCCAGTAGCATTAACAACTGCTTCTACTAATTCAACTTTTTTCATAACTAAAATACCTCCTTATGTTTTCTAAGCACATAGCATGCTTACATATATAACTTACCATTTCTTCCCTTAAATTGCAACAAAAATACATGAAATTGACAATATTTTTAGAAAACCTTACTTCTTTTTAGAAAGTTTTTCTAAAATACGAGTCAAAAGAGAAATAATATGTCCAATCGCATAAAAGAAAGAACAACCTAAAAAACTGGCAAACCAAATAAATATAGTTAAAGATAAATTAAACTGCTTTTGAGTACATGCTCCAAAAAGAGAAGAAGATTCACAAGCAGGAAATAAATTTCCAAGCAAAATACCTACCACAAATAAAATAATAAAGGTAACAACAGCAATAATCTGATACCCATTAAGCTTTTGTTTAGAAACCTCTTTCGTAATACTACGTATTTTAGGAAGCTCTTCTTTTTCTTTATCGATTTTGTCAAATAAATCCATTAAGAATTCTCTCCTTTCTTCTTTAAATCTTTTTTATTTTTAAATTCTAAATGACAATTATAAAGATATACATATCTAGAAAATAATATTATATAAATACAATTAAATAAAGAAAGAACAACAGAATGAAAATTAGAAACAACAATTAAATCACTAACTAGTAAAAAAACAGCCAAAATACTAACAACATAAAAATACCATTCATTCGTAATTTCATCAAAAGGAATTCTATTAAGCTTCAATTCTTTATAAAACCTAGTATCTTTAGTAAAAGTATACGTAATATAAAATAATAATATAAAGTTAAGTGCACAATTCATAAGAGAAAACACACTAAATGACTGCAACACAGTCAAAATAGAAGCAAAAGTATTTAAAAAATAAATAATAATAAGTAATATATTTAAAAAGTTAAAATAACGTCTCCCTACATGATTTTTAATCATAATAAAATATACAAGTACAAATATATATATACTATTATAATTAAGTAAGGATCGTAATATATCTGTTGCACCTAAATTATGTTTCACTGCAAATGCCTGTGAAAAAATAATAATAAGAGTAATAAAAAAAATTAATAAATTTGTTAAAATATTAGGATTATCATACCATTCTTTTTCTTTTTGTATTTTTTCCATAATGTTTTCCTCCACTTCTTATATAATATTATAGCACAGATTAAAATATCCAATAATGAAAAAAAGATGAAATACGTCTAGAATTGTAAATTAAGAAAAATTATGATATAATGTGGTCATTTGGAGGTGGTAGTATGACTCTACCAACAGTAGCATTAATTGGACGTCCAAACGTCGGTAAAAGTACACTTTTTAATAAAATTGCAAGAGAACGTATTGCTATCATCGAAGATATTCCTGGTGTAACAAGAGATAGACTCTATCAAGAAGTATCATACTTAGACAAACATTTTTATTTAATTGATACTGGTGGAATTGATGAGACAGAAGAAATGTTCAACAAAGAAATAAAGATACAAGCAGAACTCGCAATAGAAGAAGCAGATGTAGTTATTTTCATAGTAGATGGAAAAGAAGGTCTTACTAGTAATGATCTTGTGGTAAGAGACTTACTTAGAAAAAGTAAAAAGAAAGTAATTGTAGCTATCAATAAAATAGATACAAAAGAAGCTCAAACAAACATTTATGATTTTTATGAACTAGGCTTTGATACTTATATTCCAATTAGTAGTATCCACAATACTGGTTTCATTGAATTAATGGATGAAGTATGTAAAGACTTTAAAGAACAAGTTGAAAAAGAAGACGAAAGATTAAAATTTTCGATTATTGGTCGTCCAAATGTAGGAAAAAGTTCTTTAATGAATGCTCTTTTAAATGAAGAGAGAGTGGTAGTTAGTAATATTGCAGGAACAACAAGAGATACAGTAGATTCCATTTTAAAGTATCATGGAAAAGAATATATTTTAATTGACACAGCAGGTATGCGAAAAAAAGGAAAAATCTTTGAATCAGTCGAAAAATATAGTCTATTAAGATCCTTAAGAGCAATTGATAAAAGTGATATTTGTCTCGTAGTAATTAATGCAGAAGAAGGAATCAAAGAACATGATAAACATATTGCAGGATACGCCATAGAACGTGGTAAAGGATTAATATTTGTAGTAAATAAATGGGACACTGTAAAGGATACTACAATAAAAGACTATGAGAAATTAATGCGTGCAGAATTTCAATTTGCCCCCTATGCTCCAATTGTATTTCTCTCTGCCCTAACCAAAAAACGAATTCATACTTTAATGCCAGAAATTGTTAAAGTAGAAGAAAACATCCACCGTGAAATCAAAACCAGTATATTAAATAATGTAATATTAGAAGCATATCAATTAAATATTCCTCCATCATATAAAGGAAAAAGATTAAAAATATACTTTTCTAGTCAAACAGGTACATGTCCACCTAAATTTACTTTAAGAGTAAATAATAAAGGTCTCATACACTTCTCATATGAAAGATACCTAGAAAACAAACTAAGAGAATCATTTAATTTTGAAGGAACACCAATAATATTACAATTTAAAAACAGAAATGGAGACGAATAATGTTATTTAAAAAAGAAAATCCAGAAACCATTATCAATGGACTAGATAAAGCTTTAGAAATATTAAAAGAAAGATATGAAAAGAAAGTAATTACTTTAGAAGAATTTTCAAAGCAATGCGAACAACTTGGAAAAAAACGAGAAAAATATTTAAAAAAAATAGAAAAACAAAACAAATAAACCTTGAAACATTCCTCCTACTATCACATATCCTAATAGTAGGAGGTTTTATTCATGTTTAAAGATAACTTTTTTAAAAAAGTAGAAAATAAAACAAATGTAAATAAAGAGACCATTCTATCTCTTGCAAAAAAACTTCAAGACTCCAATATGAAAAGTGAAAAAGCATTAAGAGAAGTAGTACATGATATTTCATCTCTAACAGGAAAAGAGGTATCAAAAGAAAAAGAAGATAAGATTATAAATGCCATTATTCAAGATAAAGTACCAAAGGATATCGATAAAATGTTTTAAACTTTTGTACAATCAAAAGTTTTTCTTTTTTTAATATTTTATAGTATAATATTCTTAAATGAGGTGACTTCCTATGAAAGATAAATTTAATTTAACAAAAGAACAGAATCTATTTTTAGCAAAAAAAGTATTAGTTTCTAATATTTATAATAGTGCACGCCTAGAAGGAATCAATACAACTTATCCTGATACGAAAACAATTTTAGAAGGAATTAATATTCCTAGTTTAAAGCTAGATGAAATTAATTGTATTCTAAATCTAAGAGATGCCTGGAATTATGCCCTTTCAAACATCGATAATGAAATAAACCTTGAATTCATCTGTAAAATCAATTCATTTGTATCAAGAAATGAATCTTTAGAATGGGGAGTTTTACGAAATGGAAAAGTAGGAATAAATGGTGTAGATTACATTCCTCCTATTCCAGATGAAAAAGAAGTAACAGAAAATATTCAAACAATCTTAAAAGAAGAAAATACAACAATGAAAGGATTAAATCTAATGCTATACTTAATGAGAAGTCAAATATTTTGGGATGGAAATAAAAGAACAAGTATGATCATTGCAAATAAACTTCTAATTCAAAATGGAAAAGGAATTATTACAATAAAAGAAGAACACATAAATGAATTTAACAAGTTACTAACAGAATACTATAATACGAAAAACAAAGATAAAATCATTCCCTTCCTATATAACAATTGCATCTTTGGCTTAGAAATTAATAAATAATATGTAACTTTTGCACAACCAAAAGTTCTTTTTTTTATGCCAAAGTCATAGGTTTAAATGAGTAAAAGGAGAATGTATATGGAAAAACAAGAAATTATTAAAAATATTGCCAAACGTTCTGGCGGGGATATATATCTAGGAGTCGTTGGAGCCGTTAGAACTGGAAAAAGTACGTTTATAAAAAAAATGGTAGAAACACTAATTGTGCCAAATATAGAAGATGAATATGAAAGAAAACGAGCACTAGACGAAATTCCACAAAGTGCTCAAGGAAAAACCATCATGACAACAGAGCCAAAATTTGTCCCTAATAATGCTGCTAAAGTAAAAGTAGATGATGTAGACTGCAAAATCAGATTAATTGACTGTGTTGGTTATGTCATTGATAAAGCTCTAGGGATGGAAGATGAGAATGGTCCAAGAATGGTAAAGACACCATGGTATGATGAAGAAATTCCATTTATAGAAGCAGCAGAAGTAGGAACAGAAAAGGTAATCAATGACCACTCTACTATCGGTATTGTAGTAACAACAGATGGTTCTATTGGAGAATTTAATAGAAGTGATTATCTAGAAGCAGAAGAAAGAGTAATAAACGAATTAAAAAGTATTGGCAAACCTTTTATCATCCTACTAAATTCTACACATCCAACACTACCAGAAACAGAACGACTTGCAGAGTCTCTAAAAGAAGAACATAAAATACCAGTCATGCCAATAAACATTGAAAACATGAATGAAAAAGATATGTATAATATTTTAAGAGAAGCCCTATACGAGTTCCCAGTACTAGAAGTAAGAGTCAATATGCCAGAATGGATTGCCATATTAAATGCAGATAATCCAATTAAAATGAGTTATGTAGAAGCTATAAAAGAAAGCGTCATAGAAATCGATAAACTACGAGATATTGAAAACATTACAAGTGGTTTCTTAGAAAGTGATGTAATTGAAAAAGCATACTTATCAAGTGTAGATCCGGCTACAGGAATTATTACCATTTCTCTAAATGCCCCTGCAGATCTTTATGAAAAAACACTAACTAATATTATTAATATTGATGTAAACAGCAAAGCAGACCTTCTTTCTCTATTTCAAGATTTTAACACAGCAAAACGTGAATATGATCAAATAA
Organism: uncultured Muribaculaceae bacterium; assembly: GCA_964637865.1. Lineage (GTDB taxonomy): Bacteria > Bacillota_I > Bacilli_A > RF39 > UBA660 > MGBC119817. The sequence continues at coordinate 7,939 of CAZWXX010000053.1, forward strand.
AATATGCCCTAAATATGGTAAAACAAACCGGTTATGGAGTAGCAATACCAGCACTTTCAGATATGAAACTAGAAAATCCTGAAGTAGTAAAACAAGGCAGTAGATATGGAATCAAATTAAAAGCAGTTGCCCCTTCTATTCACATGATAAGAGTTGACGTAGAAAGTACCTTTGAACCAATTATCGGAAGTGAAGCCCAAAGTAAGGAACTAATAGATTCTCTAATGAAAGATGATGATAAAGAAAATTCTGGTATTTGGAAAAGCGAACTATTCGGACGAAGTCTAGATGTAATTGTTCAAGAAGGAATCCAGTCCAAAATTAATCTAATGCCAGATAATATCAGATATAAACTACAGCAAACCTTAACAAAAGTAGTAAACAAAGGCTCTAATAATATGATTGCTATCGTTCTATAAAAAAGCTCTCAAACTGAGAGCCTTTTTAGTTTTTATAATAACATTTATATCTCACTCAACAATGAATCTTATCTACGGACAGTTTTTGAAATTAGTAAAAAATGAAGAATACCATCTCC
>CAZWXX010000054.1:0-8469 GCA_964637865.1 uncultured Muribaculaceae bacterium
GAAGGTCTTAAAATATCGATTATTAGTGATAGTAGAAATGAATAACAACGATATAGCGCATATAAGAGAAAGAAATATCTAGAACAAGAGAAGAAATACTAAAAGACCAGTTTTATAGAGATGGAATGCGTGAGGTCGTGAAGAGGGCCGTGTAGAAGGATACAGGGAGAAAAATTTGGAAATGGTTGGAGAAATACAAAAAAATAAAAGAGACGTTATGAAACATCTCTTTTATTATGGGGTTTGTTCCTCTGGCGTTGGTGGCGTAGGTGTTTTTGATTCTGTTGCCGTAATTGTTATACTTTCTTTATATACTTTTCCATTATACGTAATGCTACAGGTTACTTCTGTTGGTGTTGTACTTGTAATATTAGATGGTGTACATCCTGTAATTGTTGCAGTAATAGGACTTCCATTATTTGTTATTTTAAAGTTTGCAGGATTTAGTGTTAGTGTTCCTGTTTCTGTTAGTTCTGTTGGTCCATTATAAGAAAGTGCTAATTTTATATTTTCTTCTTCTTCTTTTTTTAATGTGAATGTGGCAGGAGTACCTTTGATTCCTTCATAACCTCTGTATGCTGCTACTACTTTATATATTCCATATGGATTATTTGTTGTATAAGTGTAGCTTGTTTTATCTGTAAATCCGATTAAAGTATCTCCTAAATAGATGTTATATCCAAAGGTATAGCCATCTACTTTTTCACTTGGAGTTACAGCACTCCAGCTTATTGTTACTTTATTTTTTCCATCGAAAGTTGCCTTTAGATTTCCTGGTTTTGCTAGTTGATTTGATTCTTCTGGTGCTTTGTTTTTTGGTTCAAATCCTTTTTTGAAGTATTCATATACTACGTTTCCTGCACCACTTCCAGCGATTTGTGCTGGATTAGATCCAGAGATTATTGGAATTTTTTCTACACTGCTTGGTTGTTTGAATGGAGTTTTATTTTTTTCAAATACTTCATTTGCTAGCGTTCTAAATAATTTATCTCTTTGAATGGTAGCAGGAAGGTTACGAGAGACGTAAGTAGAATCTATTTTTTGATAACCGTACCACATACCAATTACTGTTTTTGTTGTATATCCTATGACCCATGAGTCTCCAATTGCATCCGCTGGTAAGTGATTTGCTCTAATTGTTGCTTCATCATAGTTCGTAGTACCTGTTTTTAGAGCAACGTCTTTAATTGTTGAACTACTTACTTGTGTATCTTGTAAGATGCTTGATATCATGAAGGCAGTTGCGTCACTCATTACTTTTTTCTTTTTTGATTTATGTTCTTTTGCTTCTCCTGTATCACGGAATTCTATTTTTGATACAGCATATGGTTCATTGTAGTAACCACCATTTGAGAAGGCAGCATAGGCAGCACTCATTTTTAGTGGATTTACTCCATTGAAAGCACCTAGAGAGTGGGCTTCGTGAATTCTTCCGTTTTCTATTTCTGGTTCAATTCCAAGAGAAGTTACAAATTCAATAATTTTTTTATTGTCTACTTGTTGGAATGCTTTAATTGCTGGGATATTTCTAGAAAGAGATAGGGCACGTCTCATACTCATTGTTCCCATAAAGCGACCATCCCAGTTTTGAATTGATTTTCCGTTTGTATAAGAATAAGGTTCATCAATGAATGGATAGTAAACACCATCTTTGTTGTAACCATAAGTAGAAGCATTGTTGTACTCAATTAGTGGGGCAAAATCGAATAATGGTTTTGCAGTGGATCCTGGTTGTCGATTCATTTTTGGACTAGCGGCAAAGTTAAATTCATTTGCTCCTTTTTTATTTCTTCCTGCACCAATGGCTATGATTTTTCCACTTTCGGAGTCTAGAACAGATACTCCAGATTGAACTACGTCATTGACCCAACTAAAGCTTTCTCCGTTCATAACACGATTTACGCCATCTTGTTTTTCACGGTCCATGTTTGTATAGACTAAAACAGGAGTAACATATGGATTTACATTGTATTTTTCTTCTAGTTCTTGAACGACTGTATCAATGTATCCTTGATAAACGTGTGCTCCACTATTTGTTCCATTGGCATCAGCAGTTAGACTTTCTATTGGAACACTATTTGCGAGATCTTCTTCTTCTTTTGTGATATATCCATGTTTTCTCATTAAATATAGAACTGTTTTTCTTCGGGCTGTTGCGTTTTTTGGATTTGCTGTTGGTCTATAATAGTTAGGAGATTTGAACATTCCCGCTAGGGTAGATGCTTCTGCTAAATTTAAGTCACTGACACTTTTGTTGAAATAGGCATGAGATGCTTCTTCTACACCATAAATGTTTCCTCCTAGGAAATGGTTGTTGACATAAAACTCAATGATTTCTTCTTTTGAGTAATTTTTTTCTAATTTAAATACGGATAAATAAATATCTGTAAATTTACGTATAATACCACTCATACCACTTGATTCAGTAGAGGTAAAACTGTTTTTGATTACTTGCATTGATAGAGTAGATGCTCCACCTGCATCAGAATGACCAGCGAGTTGTCCAAGAGATGCTTTTAAAAATCTTGGGGCATCGAATCCATTATGTTGGAAAAATCTAGAGTCTTCTGTTGCTACAATGGCATCTATTAAGACTTGAGGTAGTTCATCATAAGTTACTTTTTCTCGTCTTTCTGATCCTAACTTGATAATTTCTGCTTTGTCTTTATCATAGAGAATAGACACTTCTGGTTTATCTAGGCGCTTTGGATCAAATTTTGGTGCTTTAATCGTAATATAGATTAAAAATGCTGAAAGTAACGATAAGCAAATGATTCCAAGAACTAGACAGATAATTAAAATAATATTGACTATTTTTTTCTGCTTCTTTTTATTTTTTACTTTATCTAATAATCTTGCAATTCCTAAAATAATTAAGATTCCAATCGCTGTAAAAATTGTAAATAATAAACCGAGATTTATAAAACATAAAACTAATAATAAGATAAAGGAAACTAAACATATTATCATTACTTTTTTATTTTCTTTTGTACTTTCTTTCTTTTTTTCTTTCCACTCATTTACATTATAAGCCTTGGTTTTACTTAAATCATTTTTTACTTTTTTCTTTTTATTATTTTTTGTCATTTATTTACCTCCATTATTTGATCGATTATTTTTATATAGTCAATACGTGGTCTTAATGTGTTTTTTAGATAGTAGGCTTTTTCATTAAAATAGGTTAGGGGAATTGATTTTCTGTTTTCTTTATCAATAAACATAAGAAAATCTTCTCCTCTTAAGAGATATGTTTTATCCAGTGTTGTGAATCTAACTATTAAAAATGATATGCCTTTTTCTTCATTAATATTTCTAATGTGTTCTATTTGATGAGGATGAATATTTTTTAGTGGAAAAGAAGTTTTACTTGTTGTCTCTTTGGCTTCAAAATCTATATATTTTCCTTTGTATATTCCATTATAATCTGTTGTAGAAGGCTTTTCAAAATAGGCTTCTTTAATTAGATTTTTTTTATAATCTACTTTTACCAGTTTAATTGGAGTGGGTTTTTTATAGATGTAGGCAATTTTATTTTCTTTGTAGTAAGTATTACTTTCATTTAGTTCTGCTTCTAAAGTCATTCCTCTATTTTTGTAAGAAATCATAGAAGTTTCTGTTCTTTTTTTGATTCCACCCGGATAATTCATGATACTCACCTAGTTTTTATTATACTATAGAAGTTGCTATTTGGCTATAAGTTTTTACTTTAATTTTTTCGAATTTTAGCTAGTTTTGTCGAATTTATTACAATAGACTTTTTTTCCTTTATACTAATTTTTGAGGTGATGATATGAATACATTAGAAGTAGTTAGAGTCATGAATAGAATGATTGATGTGTTACGTATTGCTAAAATTCATGTAGAAGTAGTTAGAATAAAGAATTGACAAATATTAAAATTTTTGCGAAAATATAGAGTGTAAGGGATTGGTGATATGGATGTATCAAAATAAGATAACGCTTATGCCACAAGATATACTAGAAAAAGAATTTAAAATTGATACACGAGGGTATCGATTAAAAGAAGTAGATCAGTTTTTAGATATCATTATTAATGATTATGAGCAGTTTTTTAAAATTATTAATAGCTTGGAAAAAGAAAAAGCAGATCTTTTGGGTGAGATTATGAAATTAAAACAAGAGTTGCGTAATGCTAGAGTTAGTGTTGAAATTGCCAAGAATAATGATACACCTGAAGTTACCAATGTTGATATTATGAGACGACTTGCACAACTTGAGAAAATGGTATATGGAAAAGATGAATAATAATATGGAAAACAAACGCTGTAGTTTTTATAACTATTGAGGAAAGTCCATGCTCACACAACCTGAGATGGTTGTAGTGTTCGTGCCTAGGGAAAAAATAACCTAGGGTAGAGAAATCTAACGGCGGGCTTAGTCTAAGTCAATGGATAAGAGGATGCCCTGAAAAGTGCCACAGAAACGTAATCTTTTGGAAACAAAAGAATGAAACGAGGTAAACCCCGCGAGTGAGAAACCCAAATTTTGGTAGGGGAGCTCTAACAAAGAAATTCAACTAAGTTAGAGACTGCATTTGCAGTAGATAGATGTTTGTTGCCTACTAGTAGGAACAGAACATGGCTTACGAAGTATTATTATTATTTTATATTAGTGAGGTGAGGTCTTGAAAGAGTTAGGTGAATATTTACGAATTACAAGACTAGATAATGGAGTTAGTATTGATGAAGCTGCAGAAGATTTAGATCTTACTGCTAGTCAACTTGAAAATATAGAAAAGGGAAATGTTCGAGCATTTAAAGATGTTTATGGATTAAAACAATATGTTAGACAATATGCTAAATACTTAGGACTTGATCCAGAAAAAGTGATAGATGAGTTTAATGAGTTTTTATTTGAACATACTTCTAAAATTTCTCTTGATGATATATTAGAAGCAAAAAAGAAAAGTGAAGAGAAAACTTTAAAGAAAATTAAATCTCCTTATACAAAGGAATATAAGAAAAAAGTAAATGTTTTTCCTTTTATTTTGGGATTTGTTTTTATTGTTATTTTATGTATTTTGATTTATGTTGTTATTCGAACTATTAATCAGGCTCCTGTTCGGACAGAGGAGTTGAGAGGAGTGGAAGTTTATGAATCTTGCTACTAAACTTACAGTACTTAGATTAATATTAAGTGCTATTTTGATTTTTATTTTGTGTTTTCCATTTTATGCTGTTGGTGTTTTCGTTCCTAAAATTATTGTAATGGGTGTTGTAATGGATGTTCGTTATTTAGTAGGTGGAGTGATTTTTATTGTTGCATCATTTACTGATTTTTTAGATGGATATATTGCAAGGCATAAAAATATGGTAACAGATACTGGAAAAATGCTTGATGCTATTGCTGATAAAGTTTTAGTAAATCCTGTGCTTATTATTTTAGCAGCACAAGGATTTATGCCAGTTATCATTCCTGTTATCATCATTGCACGAGATATTATTGTAGATGCTATTAAAATGGAGGCTGCAAGAAAAGGATGTGTCGTTGCTGCTATTCGTAGTGGTAAAATTAAAACCGCTTCTATGATGGTTGGTCTTGTTTTATTATTTTTTTACAATATGCCATTTGAAATATGGAATATTAGAGTTGCTGATTTCTTGATTTATTTTGCAGCTATTATGTCTGTTGTTTCTGCATTTCAGTATTTTTTCTTGAATAAAGAAATTATTTTTCCAAAGCAAAATTTAAAAATTGAGGCATAATATGATTTGAAAATCTTAAATTCCTTTTAGGATTTTCTTTTTTTGGGGTGAAAATTGGTTTGAAAATTAACAAACGATTGTTCGAAAAAAAGCTTGCTTTTTTTTTTGAAGTAAGTTACAATGTAAATATGACGCAAATACAAGGAGGTTTTTATGGGAAAAATAGTTGAAAAGGATAAAGATAAAGCATTGGAGCAAGTGCTTTTAGATATTGAAAAGCAATTTGGTAAAGGGGCTATTATGAAGCTTGGTGAGAATACTCATATGAAAGTGGATGTTTGTTCTAGTGGATGTTTGTCTTTAGATATTGCTTTAGGTGTTGGTGGATATCCAAGGGGTAGAATTATAGAGATTTATGGTCCAGAGTCTAGTGGTAAAACAACATTTGCTTTACAAGCTATTGCTGAGATTCAAAAAAAAGGGGGACGTGCTGCTTTTATTGATGCAGAGCATGCATTAGATCCTGTTTATGCTAAGAGACTTGGTGTTAATATTAACGAACTTTTACTTTCACAACCTGATACAGGAGAACAGGCGCTTGAAATTTGTGAAGCTTTGGTTCGTAGTGAAGCAGTTAGTATTGTTGTTATTGATTCTGTAGCAGCACTTGTTCCACAAGCAGAAATTGATGGCGAGATGGGGGATAGTCATGTTGGTTTACAAGCACGACTTATGTCTCAAGCTTTGCGTAAACTTTCTGGTACTATTAATAAAACGAAGACTACTGCTATATTTATTAATCAATTACGTGAAAAGGTTGGGGTTATGTTTGGAAATCCTGAGACAACACCAGGAGGACGTGCTCTTAAGTTTTATTCTACTATAAGACTTGATATTAGACGAAATGAACAACTTAAAATGGGAGATGGTGTTGTTGGAAATAAAACAACGGTAAAAGTTGTTAAGAACAAAGTAGCACCACCTTTTAAAACAGCAGTTGTGGATATTATGTATGGAGAAGGAATTTCAAGAGAAGGGGAAATTATTGATTTGGCAGTGGAGGCTTCTATTGTTCAAAAAACGGGCGCTTGGTATTCTTATGAAGGTGAAAAATTAGGTCAAGGAAAAGAAAATGTTAAGTTATTACTCAAAGATACTCCTGAGTTAAGAGATGAGTTAGAGAAAAAAGTTCGTGAGTATTATGGTATTAGTTTAGAAGACGATGATAAAGAGAAAAAGTAGATTTTGCATATTATTTTTAGAAAGGAATATAGTATGGTATGAAAAAATTAAATGAATTACTAGAGTGTTCTTATGATACTCAAATTTTAGATATTAAAAGTGATACTCGTGATGTATTACCAGGTGATTTATTTGTCGCTGTTAAGGGTTATAATGTAGATCATGCTGATTTTATTCCTGATGCTGTTAAGAGAGGAGCAGTAGCAGTTGTTACAGAAAGAGCAGGATCATATGGTGTTCCTACTGTTGTTGTTTCTGATGTTAATAAAAGTTTTTATGAGATTTGTTCTAGGTTTTATCAGAAAAACAAGTGGGATATGAAGATGGTAGGTATTACAGGTACTGATGGGAAAACTACTACTGCTACGATTATTTGGAAGATACTAGAGCATTTTTCTAAATGTGCTTATATTGGAACTAATGGGGTTTGTTTTTTAGATAAAGTAGAATCTAGTAGTAATACTACACCACTTACTGAATTTTTGTATCGTTATCTTGAACAATTTCATCAAAATCAATGTGAGTATGTATCTCTTGAAGTTTCTAGTGAAGCCCTTCTTCATGGACGTGTAGATGATTTATCATTTCATTATGCTATTCTTACGAATATTAGTGAAGATCATTTAAATTATCATAAAACCATTGAAAATTACGTACAGTCTAAGGCAAAATTATTTACTTTGTTAGATCAGAATGGGTATGCTATTTTAAATATTGATGATGAACATTTTATTGATGTGAGAAAAAAAGTGAATGCACATCTTGTTACTTATGGTACTAGTCATAATGCAGATTTTCAGATAAAGAATATTCAGTGTTTTGAAAAGAAAACTTATTTTGATATTGTTCATGGGAAAGAGACTTTTTCTATTACTAGTCCTTATATTGGTATTTATAATGCCTATAATGTAACAGCGGCATTTATTCTTTGTTATTTAGAAAAGTTAGATTTAAAAAAAGTTATTTCTGTTATTTCTAAGTTAGAACCTATTATGGGACGGTGCGAATTTTTAGATTTTGGGCAGAAGTATAAAATTGTTTTAGATTATGCTCATACAGCAAATGGTATTGATAATATTTTAAGTACTTTACATTCTATTTGTCATCAGAAGATTATTACAGTGATGGGGTCTGCTGGAGGAAGAGAAAAAGAAAAACGTGCTAGTATGGGAAAGATTGCGTTAGCAAAATCAGACTTTGTTATTTTTACAATGGATGATCCACGATGGGAGAAGGTGGATGATATCATTGATGATTTAGTTTCTGATAGTGATCAGACGAATTATATTCGAGTCGAGGATAGAAAAGATGCAATCAATCAAGCTTTTGAAATGGCAGAAGAGGGGGATATTGTTGCTATTTTAGGTAAAGGAAGAGATTCTTATATGGCTATTCTTGATAAGAGAGTCGATTACTGTGATTATGATGTGATTTCAGAATATTTTAATAAATAAATTGATTTTTCTATAAAAGAATGAAGAAATTTGAGATTCAGAAATTTCTTCATTCTTTTTTTCTTATCTTTGATAAAATGAGGGTCATAAAGGTGATTACTTTATGAC
>CAZWXX010000055.1:0-7783 GCA_964637865.1 uncultured Muribaculaceae bacterium
ATTATATTGATGAAGAAGTACTAATAAAAGAAAAAAAGATTATATATCAAATTATTAAGTTTAAAAAAGGGAAAAAGCGATATAGCAAACAAGAATATTTCTTTGGACCAGTCTTATTAACAAAAAAGGATTTTTTATTTCAAGAGTTTTTTACAAATGAATTAAGATCAAGAAAAATCTTGTTAGCAATTCTTCCTAAAAATTATTATCTAAAAAGATATAAAACCAAAAAAGAAATCAAAGAAATAGAAAAAGTATTAAACAAAAAAAACATAGTAAATTAAATTCTATGTTTTTTCGTTATATTAGATAAAATGAGAGTCATAAAGTTAGATACTTTATGACATTGGTATTTATATACTTTTATTTATTATTATTTTCTAATTATGACTATTTTTTTGACTATGATTATGTGCTTGTCATATTTTGTACTTATTCGTATCATACAAATCTTCTTTGACAAATATATGACTACTAATAATAGAAATATTTCCATATAGTTAACAAAATTCTTTAAAAAACACTCTCTTTTCATTGCTATTTAGGTGAAATTAATGTATATTTAATGTAGTAAATAATAGAAAAGATAAGAATTTAAAGAGTCATAAGTATCTACCTTTATGATGAAGAAATAGAATGTATTTATTGCTAAAATATGTGAAAAATAAAAGGAAAGTAGGAGAATGACAATGAAAGAGAAAAAAGAAAAATGGTTAAAGAAACATAAGATGGGAGTTATTGTCGGAGTAAGTGCAGTACTTATGTTATTAGGACTATCTTATGCATGGTTACAACTAACTCTAAGAGGTACTAAAGAGTTAACAATACTAACTGCAGGAAGTTTAGAATTAGAATTAGATGATACCATGGCAGGAGGTATTTCGTTTACAGAAGCAATTCCTATAAGTAATGAAGAGGGACTATCTCAAGAAGGGTATACGTTTACATTAGAGAATAAAGGAAACGTAACGAGTGATTATACAATTTATCTAGATGATTTAGCTCTTGCTGAGGGACAAAATCGTATGCAAGACTCATTCATCAAGTATCAGTTAGTAAAAGATGGAAGTGAAGTAGATTTACAACTATTAAATGCCATAGGAGAAAATCCAAATAGAGTCTTAGAAACAGGAACAATAGAGCCAAAAGCAAAATATACTTATGTCTTGAAAATGTGGATAGATGAAAATGCCACCAATGAAGTGATGGAAACTATGTTCAAAGGACAACTTAGAATAGAAGCAATGCAAGAAGTAGGAAAATCATTATATACTGAAATAGCAAAGACTGCAGTGCTAGATAATATTCAAAGCGAGTTTGTAACAGCAACAACAGGGATAAACTTTGCAGTAATTTCATCAGATACAAATGGAAAAGGAGTCTATACTCTTAATACTACGAAAGATAATACTTATCCAGTCCATTATTATCGAGGAACAGTGACTAATAATAATGTCAAGTTTGGAGGATTTTGTTGGAAGATTGTAAGAACAACGGAAACTGGTGGAGTAAAATTGATCTATAATGGAAGCCCTGATGCAAGTGGAGGGTGTACGAATACCACAGGAGAAGCAACACAAATAGGAACAAGCAAATTTAATGAAAATCGTTATGATTTTAAATCTGTAGGATATATGGTAAATAACACGACTGATTCCACGATTAAAGGAGTAATAGATACATGGTATCAAACCAATATGATAGATTATACTGAATGGTTAGAAGACACTGTATGGTGTAATGATCGAAGTTCTAGAATTGATGAAAGTATTACATACTTCGGAGCATATGATAGATTACTTACAACATATCAGCCAAGTCTTGCTTGTATAAATGATGAAGATAAGTTTACAATAGATGCAAAGAAAGGAAATGGATTATTAACATATCCTGTAGCCCTCTTAACAGCAGACGAGTATATGTTGGCAGGAGGCAATGGTTATACTACTAATTCTAGTTATTATTTATATACAAATCAATATTGGTGGACTTTGTCGCCGTCTTCCCTCATCAATAACCGTGCTGGTGGCTTCAGTGTCAATTCCAGGGGCTATCTGGCCAGCGTCGATGTTAGCTCCACGAACGGCGTCCGGCCCGCGTTATCACTTGCACCTGGGACTAAAATCAAAAACGGGGATGGCAGTATGAATAGTCCATTTGTAGTTGAGTGAGAAGATAAGAAAAGTCCCCCACCTATAACCTTTCCAATGTCCACGAAAACCCTTTCGTGGACAAAATAGCAATAGAGAGGAAAAGAGAATATGGAAGAGAAAAAAGAAAACTGGTTAAAGCAACATAAGATGGGAGTTATTGTCGGAGTAAGTGCAGTACTTATGTTATTAGGACTATCTTATGCATGGTTACAACTTACACTTAGAGGTACTAAGGAGTTAACGATACTAACTGCAGGAAGTCTAGAGTTAGAGCTAGATGATACCATGGCAGGAGGTATTTCTTTTACAGAAGCAGTGCCTATAAGTAACGAAGAAGGCATGTCTCAAGAGGGGTATACTTTTACACTAGAGAATAAAGGAAACGTAACGAGTGACTATACCATTTATTTAGATGACCTAGATCTTGCAGAAGGACAAAATCGTATGAAAGATTCATTCATTAAATATCAACTAGTAAAAGATGGAAGTGAAGTAGATTTACAACTATTAGATAAAACAGGAACTGCACCTAATCGTGTATTAGAAACAGGTTCTATTGCCCCAAAAACTAAATATACTTATGTTCTAAAAATGTGAATAGATCAAGATGCTACAAACGAAGTAATGGAGACCATGTTTAAAGGACAACTTAGAATAGAGGCAATGCAAACAATTCCTAAAACTTTATATACTGAAATAGCAAAGACTGCTGTACTTGATAATATTCAAAGTGAATTTGTAAGTGCAAGTACAGGAATAAATTTTGCAGAAATTTCGTCAGACACCAATGGTAAGGGAGTATATACTCTTAACTCTACAAAAGATGAAAAGTTTCCAGTACATTACTATAGAGGGGCTGTTACCAATAATAATGTCAAGTTTGGAGGATTCTGCTGGAAGATAGTAAGAACAACAGAAACAGGAGGAATAAAACTGATTTATAACGGAAGCCCAGATTTAAATGGACAATGTACGGGAGAGAATGTACTAATTGGAACCAGTGTATTTAATACCGATTATACCGATTTAAAGTATATAGGATATATGTTGGATAATGAAAGTGATTCTGCCATTAAAGAAGTAATAGATACTTGGTATCAAAATAATATGACAGATTATACTAAAAAATTAGAAGATGCTATCTGGTGTAATGATAGAAGTTTTAGAGATTTTGGAAATAATACTTTTTTTGGGGCATATGATAGAATAGTAGTAACAACCCATCAACCAAGTCTTGACTGTGTGAATGATGCAGATAAATTTACAGTGAGTGCTACAAATGGAAATGGTTTATTAACGTATCCAGTAGCAGCACTTACTGCAGATGAGGTTGTATTAGCAGGTGAAAAAACTGATAACAGTGATGATGATGTTAATTTTAATTATTATTTAAATACAAATTCTTTTTGGTGGACTTTGTCGCCAGCTTATGTAAATAATTTTGGTACTCGTGGTCCTCTCATTTTTAGTTCTAACTTCTTGGACCGTGGCGACTATGTGGACTCCTCTAACGGTGTTCGGCCTGCAATAGTTCTAGCACCTGGTACTAAAATTACAAGCGGAAATGGCAGTATGAATCATCCATTTGAAGTCTAAAAGGGCTTCTCTTTTTCTTTTGCTAAAACCGAGTAAAAAGTTTACTTTATAGATAGGTTCTGTTATAATTTACTAGGAAAGAAGTGGTAGTATGAAGGCATCTATATTAACACTAGGTTGCAAAGTAAACGCTTATGAATCAGAATTTGTAAGCAGTAAATTGAAAGAAGCAGGATATGAAATAGTAGACTTCGATGATATATGTGACGTATATATTATCAATACTTGTACAGTAACGAATACTAGTGATATTAAAAGTAGAAAAATGATTCGAAAAGCCATTCATAAAAACAAAGATGCATGTATAGTTGCTATGGGATGTTTTATAGAAGCAAATCATGATTATAAAGAAGATGGGCTAGATATCGTCATTGGAAATAAAGACAAGAGTAAAATAGTAGAACTAATAGATCAGTTTTTGAAAACTAGAAAAGAAATTAGAGATCTTTATCAAGATGAATTAGAAGAATTTGAAGATATGGAAATTACCAATTTCAAAGGAAGAACCAGAGCTTTTGTTAAAATCCAAGATGGGTGTGAAAATTTTTGTAGTTATTGTATCATACCCTATGTAAGAGGAAAATGTCGCAGCAAAGAAAAAGAAAAAGTATTAAAAGAAATACAAACATTGATAAGTCATAACTATCAAGAAATTGTCCTAACAGGAATTCATACCGGAAATTATGGAAGAGATATCAATACCAACTTTGCCTGCTTGTTAAGAGAAATATGCAAACTAAAAGGTCTAAAACGTCTTCGTATCTCGTCTATTGAAATTACAGAACTAACAGAAGAAGTATTAGAGATTATAAAAGAAAATAAAGTAATCGTAAATCATCTACATATCCCTCTACAAGCAGGTAGCAATGAAGTATTAAAGAGAATGAATCGAAAGTATGACCTTGCTTATTTTTATAAAAAAATAGAAGCCATTAGAAAAATACGTCCACTGATATCTATTACTACCGATATTATAGTAGGACATCCTGGTGAGACAGAGGAGATGTTTGAACAAACATTAAAAACAGCCCAAGAATTAAAATTTTCTAAAATTCACGTTTTTCCATATTCCATTAGAAAAAATACTCCCTCTGCTAGCATGGAACAAGTAGATGAACAAACCAAAAAAATAAGAAGTCATAAATTACTAGAACTAAGTCGTACCCTAGAAGAAGAGTATTATAAAAAGTTTTTAGAAAAAGAAGTAGAAGTCTTAATCGAAACAACGAAAGATGGTACAAGTTTTGGCCATACAGATAACTTTCTACCAATAAAAATAGAAAAAGAATTAACCCCAAATACCTTTTATAAAGGGGTTATAGAAGAAATTGACTATCCTCATTGCATAATAAAAAAATAAAAGAAAATACAAAAAAACAAAGTCTTTCTAGCTTTAGAAAGTATAATAATAAAAGGAAGTGAATCAACTTGGAAAATTATATTAAGGGTAAATATAGAAAAAGTATTTTCAAAAGTGACTCTGGCTATACCATAGGACTTTTTAAAGTACAAGAATCTAACGGGGAAGAACTAAGTATTTATATAGATAGAACGATCACTTTTACAGGGTATTTTCATGAATTAAATGACATGGATACCTATCTTTTTTATGGAAAATTAGTAAGACATGAAAAGTATGGAGAACAGTTCCAAGTAGAAAGTTATGAACGTTGTATGCCAGAAGAGCGTGACGCTATCATTGAGTTTTTAACTAGTAGTGTTTTTAAAGGGATTGGAGAAGCAAAAGCCAAAAGAATTGTAAGCACCCTAGGAAAAGACACCTTAAAAGTAATTTTAGAAAACCCAAATAATTTAATATTAATTCCCACCATCACAGAAAAAAATGCCAAAATGCTTCATGATAGCTTAAAAGAATATGAATCTAGTTATGAAACAATTATTACCCTTTCTAAATATGGATTTTCTACAAAAGATAGTATGCTAATTTATAATTATTATAAAGAAAAAACAATAGATATAGTAGAAGAAAACATCTATCAATTAATAGAAAAAATAAATACACTCACTTTCAAAAAAGTAGATATACTAGCCCTTAGAAATGGTTATTTAAAAGAAGATGAAAGAAGAGTAGAAGCTAGTATCATTTATATGATGAATGAATTATCAAATTCATTAGGACATTGCTATTATTATGAAGAAGAACTATTTCATTTTCTTCCTAGAATATTATTAGTATCTATTGAAAAAAACGAGTTTGAAAAAGCGTTAGAAAGTCTTATCCAAAAAGAAAAAATAGTAAAAAAAGAAGAAAGATATTATTTAAAAGAAATGTATGCCTCAGAATGTTTTATTGTAAACAGATTAAAGATGCTAAGTCATGAAAAAGAAGAGAAAGCTTTACCAGAAGAAGAAATAGAAGCTTTAGAAAAATATTTACAAATTTCTTATAATAAAGATCAAAAAGATGCCATAATAAATAGTTACCTAAAGAAATTTTTAATTATTACTGGTGGACCTGGAACGGGAAAGACTACCATTATGAAGGGAATACTAGAACTATATAAAGTAATGAAAAAATTAAGTTATGAAGAACTAAGAGAAAAAGTAATCTTACTTGCCCCTACAGGAAGAGCGGCAAAAAGAATGAGTGAATCAACCCACCATCCTGCCTCCACCATTCATCGTTTTCTAAAATGGAATAAAGAAACAGATAAATTTCAAGTAAATGAATATAATAAAAGCAAAGCAGAATTTGTCTTAGTAGATGAGTCCAGTATGATAGATACTTATTTAATGACAAATCTTTTAAAAGGCTTAAGTACTCACTGTAAAGTAATTTTAGTAGGGGACTATGATCAACTACCAAGCGTAGGACCAGGTCAAGTATTATCCGACTTAATACAAAGCAAAATGTTACCAGTAAGTTATTTAAATGAATTATACCGCCAAGGAAAAGATTCCAACATTATTATGCTAGCACATGATATTAAAAATGGAAAAATAACAGAAGAAATCTTTAATAAAAAAGAAGATCTAACATTTATTCATTGTCAAAATGATGAAGTAATGGGATATATGAAAGAAATATCTACTACTTATAAAGATTATTCTTATAAGAAATTCCAGATTTTATCTCCGATGTATAAAACGATAAATGGAATCGATAATATTAATAAAGAATTACAAGAAATTTTTAATGAAAAAAAAGCAAGAAAAAAAGAACTGATAGTAGCAGAGACAAACTATAGAGAAGAAGATAAAGTAATAGAACTTACTAATATGCCAGATGAGAATGTTTATAATGGTGACATTGGAATCATAAATAAAATTAACAATGGACATAAAAAAGAAATTTATATTGATTATGATGGAAATACAGTGAAATATACAGCTAGTAACTTCAATAAATTTAAACCTGCTTATGCCATTAGTATTCATAAAGCCCAAGGAAGTGAATTTGATATTGTAATAATTCCAATTGTAAAAAGTTTTAATAAAATGCTTTATAGAAAACTAATTTATACGGGAATCACTAGATGTAAAAAGAAATTATACTTAATAGGTGATATAGAGGCACTTAAAATGGCAGTAGCCAATGAACAAGCAAATCTAAGACGAAGCAGTATTAAAGATTTTCTAATAAATGGTATAAAATAATCATTTTCCCTCATAATAAAATTAGAGGTGAAAGATATGAATAAAACAATGAAAAAAGCAGTAGGAGCATTAGCAGTTGCAACAGCGGGATATGGAGCATGGATGATGTATAAAAAACAAAATCCATCTGCAATGGAGGATTTAAAAAGTGCAACGAGAAATACTCTACGTAAAACTGCAGATATGTTAGATGACACTGCAGAAGATATGTAAAATATAAACAAGGCATAGAAAGAAAATTTTCTATGTTTTTTTCTTATATATTATGAATTTGCTTTGCAAAATAAAAAAACTATTGACAAACAAATGTACGTTTTATATATTAGAAATACAGGGGATGGTCCTATGCACAAAACATATCAATTTAGAGTGTATCCGAAAGAAGAACAAAAAGCATGAAACACAAAAATCTTTGG
>CAZWXX010000056.1:0-7739 GCA_964637865.1 uncultured Muribaculaceae bacterium
ACCTTTCCATCGTCCACGAAAACCCTTTCGTGGACAAAGTAGAAATAGAGAGGAATGAAAATATGGAAGAGAATCATAAAAAAGAAAACTGGTTAAAGAAACATAAAATGAGTGTATTTGTTGGAGTAAGTGCAGTGCTTATGTTAATAGGCTTGTCTTATGCATGGTTACAGTTAACTCTTCGAGGAACTAAAGAATTAACAATACTTACTGCAGGAAGCCTAGAGTTAGAATTAGATGATACGATGGCAGGAGGAATTTCATTTACGGAAGCAGTGCCTGTTAGTAACGAAGAAGGATTATCTCAAGATGGGTATACTTTTACACTAGAAAATAAAGGAAACGTAGTAAGTGACTATACCATTTATTTAGATGATTTAGGTTTAGCAGAAGGACAAAATCGTATGCAAGACTCCTTCATCAAATATCAACTTGTAAAAGATGGAAGTGAAGTAGATTTACAACTACTAAATACTATAGGAGAAAATCCCAATAGAGTTTTAGAAAGTGGAACAATTGCACCAAAAGCAAAATATACTTATGTCTTAAAAATGTGGATCGATGAAAATGCCACCAATGAAGTAATGGAGACGATGTTTAAAGGACAACTTAGAATAGAAGCAATGCAAGCAATACCTAAAACTTTATATGCCGAAATAGCGAAGAGTGCAGTGTTAGATAATCAAGCAAGCAAATTTGTAACAGCACCTACTGGAATAGATTTTAGTGCTATTTCATCAGATACGAATGGAAAGGGAGTCTATACTCTAAGTTCCACGAAAGATGATGCATATCCTGTCCATTACTATAGAGGGGCTGTTACTGATAACAATGTGAAGTTTGCAAACTTTTGTTGGAAAATTGTAAGAACAACAGAAACAGGTGGAGTAAAACTAATCTATAATGGAAGTCCCGATGAAAACGGAAAGTGTATGAATACAACAGGAGAAGCAACACAAATAGGAACAAGTGCATTTAATGAGACTTATAATGCTTTAGAATATGTAGGATATATGGTAAATAATACTACTAACTCTAAGATAAAAGGAGTAATAGATACATGGTATCAAAAGAATATGACAGATTATACTGAAAAATTGGAAGATACCATATGGTGTAATGATCGAAGTTCTAGAGTGGATGGAAGTTATACTTACTTCGGAGCATATGACAGAGCTATTACAAATAAAAATCCAAACTTGACCTGTACAAATACAGATGATAAATTTACAGTAGATGCAAAGAATGGAAATGGATTATTAACCTATCCTGTGGCATTACTTACAACAGATGAGATTATGTTGGCAGGAGGCAAAGGCGGTACTGCTAATTCTAGTTATTATTTATATACGAATCAGGCTTGGTGGGCTTTGTCGCCGTCTTACTTCGGTGGCAACCGTGCGTACGGCTTCTACGTCGGCTCTGGTGGCTACCTGCTCACCCACAATGTCAATATCACGTATGGTGTCAGACCAAGTGTATCCCTTGCCCCTGGAACTAAAATCGCAAGTGGAAATGGCAGTATAAATAATCCTTATACTATAAATAAATAATATTCTTAACCTCTTCGGAGGTTTTTTACGTTGAAAAATAGACTAGAATTTCTTAAAACTCTATGGTATAATAACACGCACTAGGAGGAAAGTACCATGAAAAAATATGATATTAGTAGAGATGAGAAAACAAGAGAAATAAAGAAAAAAGAGGAGTTTCAAGGAATCACCCATCTGATTCAAAGAGGTAACATGAAATTGGCAATAACAGCCTTAGAAGAGTATCTAGAAAAGTATCCTGGAAATAGTTATGCCACAAAAGAGTATGCAAGTATTCTAAGACAACAAGGAAATCCAGAAAAAGCTTTAGAAGAATTAGCTAAAATAGAAGAAGAAAAGATTTTCACGATAAGAGAACGTATTTATTGCCATATTTATATGGAAGAATATGAGAAAGCCCTAACTGAATTACAGCGTGTAGCAAGATTAGATGATCAGATGCAACAGGCTCAGATCTTTTGCTTAGCAAAGCTAAACTTGCTAGATAAATCAGCGACAGATTATGTGAGTAGGCAATTTATCTCTTATGACGAAAATCGAGCTATAAAATATATCAAACGTTATCAAGACTCAAAAAATGATGCATCTTTTAAACATAATATAGAAATAGAAAGCATCTACCATAATATGCAGAAAATATTACCAATGGCAGAACAAACTTTAACGGGAAATTTAATGCGAAAATATATATTTTATTTAAAAGATGTAGCAACGGGTTCTCAAAATCAGCCAATTAATCATGTAACAGTAGTAGTATTTCCAACTACCTTTGATATTCTATCTATGTGTCCAACCACATATGATCGTAATGTAGAAATTAATGATTATGAACACTTGCTTCAGCAAAAAGAAGAACCTACACTAGTAAAAGCAAGAACAAGACAAAGTCAAATAGAGAAATTTAATCGTCGTTATAACAAATAAAAACGAAAAAAAGGGGGAAAACAATGAAAAGTTATGAAACAAATAAAACCTTAAAGTCAAAAGAACAAAATAAGATTTTAGAGTTTAGAGGAATCACTAGATTAATAATAAATGGAAACTACACTTTGGCAATAACCGCTTTAGAAGAGTATTTACAAAAGTATCCTGGAAATAGTTATGGAATAAAAGAATACGCAAGTATTTTAAGACAACAAAAAATGCCAGAAGAAGCTTTGAAGATATTGGAACAGAGCAAAGAAAATGCAGTACATATTAGAAGAGAAAGAGCTTATAGTTATATATTAATGGAAGAATATGAAAAAGCCTTAGAAGAACTTTCTACGATGCCAAAAACGACAAACGTTATAGAAAAGGCAAAATCCTATTGTCGAGCAAAACTAAATAGATGCAGTGAAATAGAATTAAGTAACTACTATGTGCAACAATTCTCATCATACAGCGAACAGAAGGCAATAGAGTATATTAGTGCCAATCCATATACAGAATTTTCTAAAAATATCAATATAGAACAGCTATATTACAATATTCAAAGTATTTTAGAAAATGCGACCCCCATAATTACACGAGACTTTTTAAAAGAATATTACTTTCGTATCCCTCAAATAGGACAGTATAAGGATGAACTGACAAACTATCTTCTAGTAATTACAACGCCAGACTCTCTTGAAATCTTAAATATGGTGCCTGCGAAAGTAGAACGCAATATATTCATAAATAATTATGAAAAATTACTAGAAGACCAAAAAAAGCAACAGAAAGAGTTTGCAACAGTTCATGAACTTTTAAAATATGAAGAACAAACTCTTGCTAAAACCTCTTTAGAAAACTATATAAAAAAGTATTCAACTGAAATCTCTGCGATAAAAGAATATATATTACTACTAGAAAAAATAGGGGATAAAGAAGGATTTTCCTTTTTAGAACAATATGTATTAAATGAAGGCGACTTTGGAGTAAAAAATCGTATTTATACCTACATTTATATGAAAGAATATCAAAAAGCTTTAGATGAAATCAGAAATATTAAAAATAAAACAGTTTCAAGTAGTAAAAGGATAGATCAAGCTAGAAATTACATTTATGCAAAAACAGGCAACAATGATAAAATAAGTGGAGACTTTTACACAATAGAACAAACGAAATGTTATAGTAAAGAAAAAGCATTAGAACATATTGAAAATGGTCATTTAAAGAATAAGAAAGAAGGAAAAAGCTATTTTTCAAAAGGTATAGATATCAAACATCTTTATGATGAGTTAGCAATAATATTACCTAAAGCCCGTTTATGTAGATATCATAACGACTCGTTACCCAAAACTTATAACTTTTACTTAGAAAATGTAGGCTACTATTGTTGTAATAGAATAAGTAATATGCCTGTAGATTACTTTAGAGTAGTAACATTACCAGATTCTTATGATATTTTAACGATGTTTCCTACTAATCTTTCTATAGATGCCAATAACTATGAAGAACTTCTGAAAGAAAAAGAAAATAAAAAAATAAAAGTAAAAACAAGACAAAGTCAAATAGATAAATTTAATCAGCGGTATGGTTTCAATAAATAGGAAAGGAGTAAAAAATGACTTATAGTAGTAATTTAAATGCAAAAAAAGAACAGAATAAAAAAAGAGAGTACAATGGAATTGACAGCCTAATTACAAAAGGAAATTATAAATTGGCTCTATCTGCTTTAGACGAATACTTAAAAAAATATCCACATAATAGCTATGCAACGAAAGACTATGCTAACATATTAAGGCACCAAGGAAGACTAGATGAAGCGCTTTCTATGTTAGAACAAAGTGATAACTACAGTGATCATATACTACGTGAAAAAGGGTATTGTTATTTTTTAAAAGGAGAATACGAAAAAGCAAGAGAACAATTAGAACGAATTAGGAAAAAAGATGACCATATAGATCAAGCGATTTCTTTTTGTAAAGTCAAAATGAATGATTATAGTGAAAAAGAAATTGACATAAAAAGATATAGTGTTCAACAAATGATACACTATTCAGAAGAAAAAGCATTAGATCATTTAAGATTTCATAGAAAGAAAAAATATGGAAGAGCTTATTTTGATGAGAATATAAATGTAGAAGACTTATTTCATAATATTCAAAAAGTATTACCAAATTCGATACAAACATGGAATTGGGACCTTGTCTCACAATATGTTTATTCCATAGATCAGGTGGGTTATGATTCTGACGGACTTAGAACGAATCGTTTGTCTGTGATGACTCTACCTAATTCTTATGAAATTCTTACTATGGCACCAAGTGGTTCGAAGAGAAATGTAGAAATAAACGATTATGAAGGAATGTTACAAAGTCTATTACCAAAAGAAGAAGAGGAGCCTATCAAACAAAAAGTAATGAAGAGACAAAGTCAAATAGATAAGTTTCAAAAGCGTTATGGAAAAAAGTATGGAAAAAAGTAATTGACAACACATAAAAAAAATATTAAAATCAATTTATATTGATGTTGCGATGATGAGGGATGGAATCCTCTAGCAGTATAAAGAAAGCTGATTCTTCTAGAATAAGTAAGGTGGAACCGCGGGGTATACTCGTCCTTATATTGATTCTAGAAGTTTTTATTTTAGGAGGTGGAAAATGAATATATTTGTCGCAACTTCAGCAAGAGATGAAGTATTAGATAAATATGGTGATATCTGCACTGAACTATTAGAAGAAGTAGCAGGACTAGCAGATACAAACTTGGTTTTTGGTGCTTATGGTTATGGTCTCATGGGAAAAACATATGAAATCTTTAAAAAACATAAAAAGAAAATAATCGGCGTTGCTCCACTTGCATATAAGTCCGATTTTAAGTCCGTCCCTTGTGATGAAGAAATCATAACCACATCATCTATGACAAGACTCGAGAAAATTTACGAGAAAAGTGATGTATTATTATTCTTGCCAGGAGGGATTGGAACCTATAGTGAACTGTTTTCTTGCCTAGAAGAGAGGAAATCAAATCCAGGAAAAACAATAATTCTCTATAACGTGGGCTTTTTCTTTAGTCCTATGTTAGAAGAGATGTATAAGCTTTATCAACAAGGGTTTCTAGATAAGAATCTAGGAGAGTATATCTTAATTAGTAATAACAAAGAAGAAATCATACAAAAATTAAAGGAGAGTGAAAAAAATGAATGATTTAACAATGGAAAAGTTAGTAGCATACTGTAAGCAATATGGAATTATATTCCAAGGAAGTGAAATCTATGGAGGACTTGCAAACACTTGGGATTACGGTCCAGTAGGTGCAGAGTTAAAAAACAATATTAAAAGAGCTTGGTGGCAAAAATTCATCCAAGAAGATCCTAACAACGTAGGACTAGATTCCGCTATTTTAATGAATCCAAAAACTTGGGAAGCAAGTGGACACTTAGCAACATTTACAGATCCATTAATTGATTGTAAAGAATGTAAAACAAGACATCGTGCTGATAAGTTAATTGAAGAAGCATTTCCAGATGTAGAAGCAGGATGTATGAATAATGAAGAGTTAATTTCATATATTGAAGAACATGATATTAAATGTCCAAACTGTGGTGCTAAAAACTTTACGGATATCAGAAAATTTAACTTAATGTTTAAAACATTCCAAGGAGTAACAGAAGATAATAAAAGTACCATTTATTTACGACCAGAAACAGCTCAAGGAATCTTTGCAGATTTCTTAAATGTGCAAAGAAGTATGCGTTTAAAAGTACCATTTGGTATTGCTCAAGTAGGTAAAAGTTTTCGTAATGAAATTACCCCAGGAAACTTTATCTTCCGTGTTCGTGAATTTGAACAAATGGAGTTAGAGTTCTTCTGTAAACCAGGAACAGAACTACAGTGGCACGAGTATTATAAAAAATATTGTCACGACTTCTTACTATCTCTTGGTATTCATGAAGAATCTTTAAGACTTCGTAATCATAAAAAAGAAGAATTATCTCATTATAGTAATGCAACAACGGATATTGAGTATAAATTCCCATTTGGTTGGGGGGAACTATGGGGAATTGCTTCTCGTACAGACTATGATTTATCACAACATCAGAAATATTCAGGAGTATCTCAAGAATACCTAGATCCAGAAGATAATACAAAATATATCCCATATGTAATCGAACCATCTGTTGGTGTAGATAGATTAGTTTTAACAGTGCTTTGCAACTCTTATGAAGAAGAAAAACTAGAAGGAGAGGACACAAGAGAAGTCATGCATTTCCATCCAGCATTAGCACCATATAAAGCAGTAGTACTTCCATTAAATAAAAAACTCCATAGCGAAAAAGCCCAAGATATCTATCATGAATTAAATAAATATTTCATGACAAGCTATGATGAAGCAGCATCTATCGGAAAACGTTATAGAAGAGCAGATGCTATTGGTACACCATTTGCCATTACTGTAGATGATGAAACTCTATCAAATGGTACAGTAACTATCCGTGACCGTGACAGTATGGAACAAATTACATTAAAAATAGAAGAAGTAAGAGCATACATTGAAGATAAAATGAAATTCTAAGCGAAACATAAGCACTAGATTATAAGTATGTAATCTAGTGTTTATTTTAGGAAAGTAAAAGGTGATTAGATGGAAAAAAAGAATCAAAAAACAAATATCAAAGAACCCAAACTAGGTATTTTAGAACCAAAAGAATTAAAAGACTTAGCCCTAGATGAAATAAGTGGAATATTTAAAAATAATGTAGAAGAAGAATTAATCATTGCAGATAAAACCATAGATAGTTGTGTGTTTCATCATATTGATTTTAATACTATAAAACTAGAAAATGTAGATTTAGTAGATGTTATATTTGATAGTTGTGATCTTTCTAATCAGTGCTTTGATAAAAAATGTCTATATCGTGTTATATTTAAAAATTGTAAAATGATAGGGACTTCGTTTGTAGATAGTTCCATGCATGATATAAGATTTGAAAATTGTCTAAGCAGATATTTAAATTTTGCTAGTACTAAAATAAAAGGAATGGAAGTATTAAATAGTGAATTAAGTGAGTCCACTTTTCTAGAAACTGAAATGAAAAATATTTATTTTTCCTATGTCAAATTTTATAAAACAGAGTTTTTTAAGACAGCTCTTGCTAAAGTAGATTTTTCCACTTGTGATATAACAGGAATTTTATTTGATACCTACTCACTAAAAGGAATTCTTATAGATCCATTTCAGGCTCATCATATCATAGGAATGCTAGGAGTAGAAATAAAA
>CAZWXX010000057.1:0-7620 GCA_964637865.1 uncultured Muribaculaceae bacterium
CCTTGAGTATAACAAGAAATCACTTGATTTTCTTCATCCATTCTCTCTATTAAATCTAGTTTATAAGGATCATTTTTAAATTTTTCTAGCGCTTCTTCTTTGCTTAACTCTTCTCGAATAATTCTTTTACCATCTTTGGCAATTTTTTTCATTTCTTTTTCAATTTTTACTAAGTCTTCTTCTTTAATGACATCTTCTCCTAAATCGATGTCATAGTAAAATCCATCTTCAATTACTGGTCCTACCCAAAACATAGCATGTGGATATAAATGCTTTACGGCTTGTGCTAGTAGGTGGGCACAAGAATGGTTTAAAATATTTAACTTTTCATTTTCTTTGATATTTATCATTATTATTTCCTCCTTGATTTAAAATCTGTTATTTTATAAATTTTAGCTTGTTCTTTTTGTTCTTTTTTAGTCGATTCTGAACTCTTTTTTGAAAAACTTACTATGTTTGATGCAGTATCATCTATGTCTCTTCCTTCCGTTTCATATAAAGGAAGCATGAAAGCATCATAATACTCTAGATATTCTTCCATTGTATTTAAATATTTATACATTGCCTGTTGATTTATCTGCTCACATTTGGCATAAGTTAGAGTTATAATGGCATCTAGAGACTCTACACTGGCAAAATATCTTTTTGCAATACCTGGTAAATTTTCATAAGGACCTTCATAATCTTGATATTTCATAGCAATTTTCTCTTCTAAAAGTTCTCTCATTGCATTTACTTTACAGTCTTTCCACATTGATAATAGTTGCAGATTACTCTTTAATTCTAATCTTTTAGAAATTTCTTCTTTTACTTTTTCTAAATCTGTTTTATAATTTCCGTTTGTCAAAAGTGCCACTAGATAATAATCTTCCATATCTACTAATTTTGTTTTATAAATTTTCATTCACCTTCACCCTTTTTGTAATAAAAAACTCCTATATCATTTTATAGGAGTGCATGGCACGGTACCATCCTTTTTTTACTTAATTTTGATAACGGTTTTATCCGGAATTACTTTTATAATTCTACTCAAAAGGGAGTAATAGCTTAAATCTTTGTTCATTTTCACCAACCATGAACTCTCTTAAAAAGTACTTTAAGTTATCATATCCTTTTTCAATGTATTTCAACACCGATAACTAAATATTACCACAATTTCTTGAATAGTCAAGATTTTTTCATTTTATCTTAATTTTTATTACATCAATTGCTTTTTTATGTTTTATAAAATATTGTTCTAACTGTTCCTTCTTTATCATATATCCCCCATTTATATGTTATTTTCGACGATTTTCACTTACTAGACTCATATCGATACTTAAATACTTGATTCGCTCAATGATTCTTCTTGCTTTTACTTTATCCGTTGTACTTGCTGTTATACTTAAATTATTTTCTAATTCTAAGAGAGTTAAATTAGAAGTAAAAAAGGTTGGAAGATTTTCATCCATTCGGTATTGTAAAATTGGTCCTAAAACTTCATCTCTTCCCCAAGGGGTTACATTTTCTGCACCTATATCATCCAGTAATAAAAGAGGAACTTTTTTGATATAGGAGAATTTTTCTTCATAATCACTTCCAAAAGAGGACTTTAGATTGCGAAGAAGTTCTGGAAAATAGATAAGAGCACTTTTGGTTCCTTTTTTGGCTAATTCATTAAATAAAGAAGCTATTAAATACGTTTTTCCAGAGCCAAAGGAACCTGTTAGATATAATCCCTTTCCTTTCTTTTCTTTTGCGTATTCTTCCATAAATTCTTTAAAGTATTTGATAATAGGTAATCTTGCTTTATCGTCTTTATATATTTTTTTAAATGAAGCTTCTTGTAATTCTTTGGGAAGACGGAAAAACTCTATATTTTTGGTGTAAGATGTTTTTTCTAAATATTCATTATATTTAGGACAAACAATATAAGAAAATAAAATCTGACGTTGGGACTTTTCTGGGGTATACCGATATCCTTTCATTTGATTCGGGCAAGTAGCAAGACTTTTACACTTTTTACAATTTTCATATTCTTTCAAACTATCTTCGAGGCTAGAAGTATATTTCATTAAAGTTTCTTCTTTTATATTTAAAGAGTAGACAAACTCTCTAAAGTCTTTATTATTACACGCTTTCATAAAAGTGGTTTTTAAACTTTCCTGATTTACTTTATCAATAACACTACCAATACTTTTCATAACTTGCCTCCATTTATTTTTATTATACTATAGTTAGACCAAGAAAAAAAGGATTAGTCATCCTCTTTTTCATGAATTTCTTCTATAATTTTTTCAATTTTCTCACCATAAGCGATCGATTCATCATAAATAAACTTCAACTCTGGTGTATGTCGTATCTCTACTTTCTCACTTAGTTTTCCTCGAATGAAAGAAGAGGCATTATTTAGTTTTTCTACTATTTCTTTTTTCTTCTCTTGATCGAGTACAGTAACATAAACTTTTGCAAAGCTTAAGTCATTTGTAATATCACAACCAGTAATCGTTACAAAACGAATATCTTCATCTTTTAGTTCGGTCATTAGAATCATACTAAGTTCTTCTTGAAAGGTGGATTCTAATCTTTCTATTCTAATATTTGCCATATCTTTCTCCTTATATACGCTTTTGTAAAATTGTCTTCGATAATGTAAAGTTTGTTTTATCTTTTTCTACCCTTATTTGTGTTGCTTCTTTTCCTGCATATGATGCTTGATAAAGATGGTTCATTATATCTCTTGGTAGATCAACACACAGCATAGGAAGATGATCATCAAAGTGATAACTTAGATAAAGCTCATTCCAAGCTCTATGAAAAACTCCAACACATTCTTAGGTATAGAAAACACTATATCTAGCTATGTTTTCATCTGTAAATTTATGAATTATACTTTCATCCATATAACCTTGATTCATAAACCTACAACGCAACAACGTTTTATTATCTGGAGTTTTTACAAGTTGTAAAAGATTATTATCGTTTACTAAATCTTGAGTTAAAATGATCGTTTGCATTTCTATTTTCATATTATTCATTGGCATATTTTCATTTAACATAATAACTTCCTACCTTTTAATCTCTACTAAATCATATACTTCAATTACGTCGTTTTCTTTATAGTCTTGGCAAGCGTCTAAGGTAAGACCACAGTCCATTCCTTTACCAACTTCCTTTACTTGATCTTTTTCTCTTTGCAGTGTTTTTATTTTTCCAGTATAGACTACTACACCATCTCTAATAATTCTTGCATTACTATTATTTTTAACAGTACCATTTGTTACATGACAACCTGCTATTAAACCTACTTTTGAGAATTTAAATATTTGACGAATTTCTAGAGTACCTGTTACTTTTTCCTCATATTCTGGGTCTAGCATTCCTTTCATAGCAGACTCCATTTCTTCTACTACTTTATAAATAATATCATAATAACGTACTTCAATATCTTTTTCTTTTGCTAGATCCATGGTTTTTGTAGATCCTCGTACATTAAAGCCTATAATGATAGCATTTGATGCTTGGGCAAGAACCACATCACTTTCTGTGATAGCACCAACACCGCCACGTATTACTTGAATACGAACTCCTTCCACTTCAATTTTTTGTAGCGAAGAACGTACCGCTTCTAGGCTTCCAGCAACATCTGCTTTTAAAACAACATTAATTTCTTTTATACCAGTTTTAATTTGGCCAAACAAATCTTCTAAAGTCATTCCACTACGATTGGTATCTTTTTCTTTCGCACGAATTTTCCGCTCTTCCGCGATAGATTTTGCTTGTTTTTCAGTCTCAAATGCCATAAATTTATCTCCTGCAGATGGAAGAGAAGAAAGTCCTGTTACTTCTACTGGTGTGGAAGGAAGAGCTTCTACAATGTTTTGTCCTAAATCATTTTTTAGTGTTCTTACCTTTCCATGTGACGTTCCTACAACAAGCGGATCTCCAAGACGTAGTGTTCCATTTTGAATTAGTAGACTAACTACTGCACCTAGGTGTTTATCCATACGAGACTCGATTACTGCACCTGTGGCATAGCGAGATGGATTTGCTTTATATTCTTCCATTTCTGCGATTAATAAGATATTTTCTAAAAGATTATTCACTCCTTCTCCTGTTGCTGCTGAAATCTTATTCACAATGGTGTCTCCTCCCCACTCTTCTGGAGTTAGACCATTTTCCGCAAGGGATGCCATGACACGATCTACATCGGCATTTTCCTTATCAATTTTATTAATCGCTACAATAATTGGTACATTGGCAGCCTTTGCATGATCTATCGCTTCTTTGGTTTGTGGCATGACGCCATCATCTGCTGCTACAATAATAATAACGATATCTGTAACGGATGCTCCACGAGCTCTCATTTCGGTAAATGCTTCGTGTCCTGGAGTATCGATAAATGTAATCTTTTTATCATTACAAGTAACAGAATAGGCGCCAATCGCTTGTGTAATTCCTCCTGCTTCTCCTCTTGCTACATTACTTTTGCGGATTACATCTAGTAAAGTTGTTTTTCCATGATCAACGTGTCCCATAATAGTCACTACTGGTGGACGTTCTGTCAAGTTTTCGTCACTATCAGCAATTTCATATTCTTCAAAGTTAGAAATATCTACAGACTCTTCCTTTTTTAGGGTTTTATTGTAATCACTTACTAATATTTCTACTGTATCATAGTCAAGTGCTTGATTTTGATTTACCATAAGACCAAGTTGCATTAGTTTTTTAATCAGTTCCGTTGAGGTAATATCTAGTGCAGAAGCTACATCTGCTACTGTCATCCCTTCTTTATAAAGAATCGTATTTTCATCTTGGGCTTGTTCATTACTTTGTAGTTTTTCACGGTGTTTATAAATTTTCTTACGTTCTTTCAAAAAATCTTTTTTGTTATCATTTTTCTTTACTGCTTTTGATTTTACTTTTTCAAAGCTTCTGCTCTCATCTAAATTAATATTTGTCTTCTGGGCTAGGTCTAAGGCTTTGTCATAAGTTAATTCGTCTTCTAATTTTTCTTTCATTTCTTCATCATCGATATCTGTTTCTACATAATCTACTTGATCTTGTAGTTCATTATCTAAAAGAGTGATATCATCATCACTAAGGGCGCTTTCCTCATTTTCATAGAAAATTCCTATTTTATCACATAAAGCTTTCACTTCGTCTACTGTTTTATTTACATCTTCTGCATATTCTCGTAATGTCATCATTCTTCTTCACCTCGCTTTTTCTTTATTATTTTTTCTATTTCCTCATAAGTACTATTATCGATATCACATTCTAGACGTTTTTCTAAAATCTTACTTTTCTTTGCTTTTTCTAGTACTTCAAGGTCTAGTTTGATATAGGCTCCACGACCATTTTTCTTTCCACTCTCATCTGGTACTACTTGTCCTTCCGGTGTACGAACAATGCGTAATAATTCTTTTTTAGGAAGTTGTTCTTTGGTAACTACACAAGTTCTCATTGGTATTTTTCTTACTTTCATTCTTACTTCCTCCTTTTTTATTTTAGTCTTCGCGTCTTAAATTAATCCCTTCATTTTTTGCTTGTTCATAATTCTTAATATCAATTTTATAATGGGTTAGGCGACTGGCAAGGCGAGCATTTTGTCCACGTCTACCAATGGCAAGAGAAAAGTTATCATCATCTGCTACAACAATTGCTTCTTGTTTTTTAGGATCCGTAATTAAAACAGATAAATCTTTTGCAGGAGAAAGGGCATTTTCGATGAATACAGCAGGATCCTTATCATATCTTATGACATCAATCTTCTCTCCATGCAACTCTTCAATAATTCTAGCAATACGACTTCCTTTTTCTCCAATACAAGAACCGATTGGATCTACATTTGGGTTTTCTGAGTACACTGCAACTTTACTACGGGCACCAGCATCTCTTGCTACACTATATAAAAGTATAGTACCATCAGATAATTCTGGGATTTCAAGTTCAAATAAACGTTTTACAAAGCCATAATGATTTCGTGATAATAAAACAAGTAAGTTTTTACCGTTATTATCTACTTTCGTTACATAAACTTTAATCTGACTACCCATTTCAATTTTTTCACCTGGAATAATATCTTTTTTAGGTAAGATTCCATTTGTTCTTCCAAGATCAATAAAATAATTATCTGTATCTTCTAATGCAACTGTTCCAATTAATAATTCATCTTGCTTATCTCCAAACTCTTCCATGATACTATTTCTTTCAGCTTCTCTTATCTTTTGTACTACTACTTGTTTAGCAGTTGATGTTGCTACACGTCCAAAGTCTTTTGGTGTTACTTCTGTATCAATGGTATCGCCTACTTCTAATGTTTTATTGATTTTTTTTGCATCGCTTACTTTGATTTCAATTTCTGGATTAAAGAAAGATATTTTCTTCTCTTCCTTTGCTTCTGTCTCACCTTCTTCTACTGTTTCTTCTTCTTCCTCTTCTTCATCTTCATCTGTATAGTGTTCAAATAAATAATCTTCATATTCTTCTTTTGTCATTTTGTCATCTTCTACTACGGTTAAATAAGAATAAACATGTATTTCTCCTGTTTTGCGATCGATTGCCACTTTTACATTGGTTTTAGATTTAAAATTTTTCTTATAAGCAGAAGTCAGTGCAAGTTCCATTGCATCATAAACGACATCTGGATCAATATTTTTTTCTTTGACAATGTTATCTACTGCACTTAAAAATTCTTTACTATTCATTACTATCTTCTCCCTTCTCTTTTGAACTAATGTCTAGTACATATTCTCCTTCTACTAAATCTGCTTCATCCATAATTGGATTTATAATCCGTGATGCTTCTGTAATTAAATCTAGATCAATTATTTCTTTACTATCTAGAATAATATTTAAGGATGTAATATTTTCTTCCTTACTGATATAAGCTTCGCTCACGTATAACCCTAAATTAGAAATGGCAGAGTCTACTAGTTTTTTGACTGTTTCTGTCATTTTTCCACCTCCTAAGAAATGAAAGAGCGGGAATTTTCTTGTTCCCACTCCTTTCTGACTCCTATTATAGCACAAATATAATAAAACACCAAATATTTTTTACATTCATTTCTATCTTATTCTTTTTGATATGATTTTTTCTCCTATTATAATTAAGATACGCCTGTTTATTGCTTTTTTCTCTAATATTTTGTCATAAATCAAAAGAGCTTTCTTTCATTCGTTATTTCATAAGTAGATTTACCGATTATTTTTCTTCATTAAATTTTCATCTATTTAAAAACGGAATAAAAACTTGGTTAACACATCATAAACTTCGTTTCTTTCTACGATTTCCTTATTTGCTATTTTACTTTCTAGTTCTGTTAAAGTCACAAATTGCACTGCTTGTACCTCAGATTCTTGGAAATATAGAGTTTTATCATCTATCCCTGAAGTTCTAAGAATAAAGAAATCATAAAATTGTCGTTCTATAAAATCTTCCCTGAACTTTTGTTCTTTTCTAAATGAATACATAAATCTAAAATCTTTAATTTCTGTTCTATATCCTAATAAAACTGATACTTCTTCGTTAATCTCACGAGCTGCTGCTGAAAGTGAATCTTGACCTGCTGAGAGATGTCCTGCAACAGATATATCCCACATTCCTGCATTTTTTTCTTTGTTGTCGCTTCGCTGTTG
>CAZWXX010000058.1:0-3256 GCA_964637865.1 uncultured Muribaculaceae bacterium
TTTTTTTTCACTTTATCTCAAAAATTTTTGAAATATCATAGATTTTATTATCATCACTCTTTCGATAAAGACATAAAAGAGTATCCCCAACTTTCACTTTATCCCCCACTAAAACATTTAAATAAACACCAACCCCTGGATCAATAACATCTTCCTTAGTAAGTCTTCCCGCCCCTAATAAACAAGAAAGCTTAGCAACTTCTAAAGCATCAATGCTCTGAACAACCCCAGAAACTTCTGATTTAATCTCTAAAACATTTTGACTAACCTTAAGTTCATCTATTTTCCCCCCTTGACAAGAAACAATTTCTAAAAACTTCCGATAAGCTTTGCCAGAAGAAATACTTTCCTCTACCAAAGCCTGAGCATCTAGTACAGGAATATTTTTTCCCATACTAACCATTTGACTAGCAAGTTCCACACAAAGACGATAAAATTCACCCCTATCTTTTCCCTCTAATACAAATAAAGCCTCTTCCACCTCTAAAGCATTTCCAACTGTTCTTCCAAGAGGCGTATTCATATCAGAAATAATAGTCCTAGTCTCTTTTCCATACTTCTCACCAATTTTTATCATAATATCAGAAAGAGCCTCAGCATCTTCTCTAGTCTTCATAAATGCCCCAACACCAACTTTAATATCTATTAAAATCTTATCGGCCCCTCCTGCTATTTTCTTACTCATAATAGATGCCGCAATCAAAGGAATAGAATCAGTAGTCCCACTCACATCACGAAGTGCATAAATCTTTTTATCTAAAGGACATAAGTCCCTAGTCTGTCCCATCATCACAGCATGAACATCTGCCATTTGCTTCCTAATATCGTCTTCTAAAAGTTCTGTTTTATAAAAAGGAATAGACTCCAACTTATCTATAGTACCACCAGTATATCCAAGTCCCCTTCCACTCATCTTAATAACTGGAACAAAACAAGAAGCAACGACAGGAACAACAACCAAAGTCGTCTTATCCCCAACACCACCAGTAGAATGTTTATCTACTTTAATAGAAGAAATCATAGAAAAATCCAATTGATCTCCACTATTTAAAAATAAATCAGTCAAAATAAAAGTCTCTTCTAAACTCATCCCTTGAATACAAATAGCCATAAGTAAAGAAGACATTTGATAATCTGGAACACTACCTTTCAAATATCCCAAAAAAGCCTCTTCTAACTCACTTCTAGAAAGTTCTTCTCCTACTCTTTTTTTATTAATAATATCTTTTATCATCACAAAGCCTCCTACTATTACCATTATAATAAAAGAAAAGACAAATGACAACGAAATCATTTATCCCATTTTACATATTTATTAATTAACTGTAATAATCTACTCGGATTCTCAATAAGTTGTTGATACAAACGATCATTTTTTCTAATTTCCATAATAAACTGAATTTCTTCATTACTCATTGGTATTTGATAAGTAGTATCCTCATCGGCAATAACATAGTGATCCATTCCTAAAAAATATGTAATATCAACACCAAAGAATTCTGCCAAGTCTATTAACGTTTGAAGAGTTGGACTTCTAGTTCCTTTCTCATAACAACAAATACTAACTTTTGTTACATTAATGTTATCTCCTAACTGTTGTTGAGTTAAACCACGCTCTTTTCGCAACTCTTTGATTCTTTTTCCTAAAACCAAATTCATCACCTCATAAATAGCATTCCTCAACTTCATTATAAAGATACTAAGAACCAATTTCTTTAAAGTTAACTAATAAGAAACTTTTATTTTTTCTCTTTCGAATTCGAAGAGAGAAAAGTAATTTTTTCTCCAATAATTTCTAATTTAGTTTCACGTTTTTCATCTACTTCGATAGTTCGTGACTGAATTCTACCTCGAAGACCTAAAATATCGCCTTTTTTACAAAATTCTTTGGTATTAGTGGCATTAAGATCCCATAAAGTACAATCGATAAAATCAGTCTCATATATTCCTTCTAAATTCTTAAAACTTCTAGGAACAGCCAAAGTAATAGTCGCTACTTTTTTATTTTTATCGGTCATATGAACTTCAAAATCACGCACCAAACGTCCTACTAAAACAATTTGATTTAGCATAAACTTCCTCCTTTCTAGCGGCTATCATAACGAGATTAAAAGAAAAAGACAAATCATGAAATATACAAATTGAAAAAGAAAAAGAGCCCAATTTAAGAAAATAATAAAGGAATTAGACAAATTAAAAAACTTGCCCTACAGCAATAGACAAGTTTTTATAAATTTCTTTTAATTAATTGATTAAGTTCAACGGCATATTCCATTGGTAACTCTTCCCGAAATTTTTCTAAAAATCCAAGAACGATAAGTTCCATCGCCTCTTCTTTAGAAATACCTCGACTCATCATATAAAATAAGTTATCATCACTAATTTTAGAAACTGTCGCCTCATGCTCAATGTTGCTACTTTTATTATGACAGGAATTTGTAACAATCGTATCACTTTTAGATTTAGCATCTAGTATTAAAGTATCACATTTGATAGTAGCTTCACTAGAAAGTGCCCCCTCACAAATCTTCACTTTTCCACGATAAGTAGCATTCCCACCATTTTGAGCAATACTTTTAGAAATAATATTACTCTTTGTTTCTTTCCCTAAATGAATCATACGAGCTCCACTATCTTGTTCTTGCAAAGAAGAAGCAACACTAATGGTAATACAAGTCCCATGAGAACGATCACCTTTCAAAACACAACAAGGATACTTCATCGTTTTATAACTACCAATATTTCCATCAATCCATTCCATCACACCGTCAGTAGAAACTAAAGCACGCTTTGTCACCAAATTATAAACGTTCACTGCCCAATTTTGAATAGTCGAATACCGACATTTACTACCGCGTCCTACATAAATTTCCACAACAGCAGCATGAAGAGAGGACTCACTATAAGTAGGAGCAGTACACCCTTCTACATAATGAAGACTACTATCATCATCCACGATAATAAGTGTTCTCTCAAACTGTCCCATATTACGACTATTAATACGGAAATAGCTTTGTAAAGGACGATCTAAATGAGTATGAGGGGGAATATAAATAAAACTACCTCCACTAAAAACAGCACCATTAAGGGACGCAAATTTATTCTCATCATTAGAAACAATTTTTCCAAAATACTTTTTCACAAGATCAGGATAACGCTTCATTGCATCCTCAATAGAAGTAAAAATAACCTTTTTCCGTTTAAGTTCTTCTAACATATTATGATAAATAACTTCACTCTCATACTGTACACCCAT
>CAZWXX010000058.1:3356-7509 GCA_964637865.1 uncultured Muribaculaceae bacterium
TTGGGTTGCAAATAAATTTCTTCATAAGCATTAAGTTCTCCAAGCAATTCACTATCATATGGCCTCTCTTCAATCATAGCTTCATAATTTTCTAAATAACACCTAGCCTCTTCCACCGTTTTTCCAATCAAAGTTCGAATCATAATAGAAGTAGCACTAGTAGAAATAGCACATGCTTCTCCATCAAAATAAATATCTAAAATGACACCATCTTTTATTTTATACATAATATCTACATTGTCAATACAAGAAAGACTATTCGTATTATTTCGAATATAAGAAGAATCCACATC
Organism: uncultured Muribaculaceae bacterium; assembly: GCA_964637865.1. Lineage (GTDB taxonomy): Bacteria > Bacillota_I > Bacilli_A > RF39 > UBA660 > MGBC119817. Next base: position 3,650 of record CAZWXX010000058.1, read on the forward strand.
CTCCACCAATCCTTTATGATAAGGATTTTGATAATTATCCACAATAATAGCCTGTCTTAAATTTTTCTCCATTCTACCACATCCTAAAGTATAATTTTAAATATATCTTCACTTTTTTTCAATGCCTCAACAAGTCTATCAACATCTTCCCTAGTATTATATAAATGCATACTAACACGACAAGTATTTTTAATATTCAAGTCATCTTTCAACATTTTACTACAGTGATTCCCTGCACGAATATAAATATGATAATGATTTAAATAAACTGCTGTATCCTGACTAAAAACACCTCGAATATTAAAAGCCAAAATACCGCTTTCACTATTTTTGTTATATAATACAATATTTGGAATTTCCGAAAGTAGAGCGACCAAATATTTTTTTAGTTCTACTTCATGTGCATGAATCTTAGAAACACCAATTGACTCAATATATTGAATAACGCTTGAAAGTCCTATTACTTCTGCAATGGGTGGTGTCCCTGCTTCAAAACGAATAGGAACTTCTCTTAACTCATATTCCCCAGTAGATTCAAAAAATTCATTCATTCCCCCACCATAACAAAGTGGTTGCATTTTTTCAAGCAATGCAAGTTTTCCATATAAAACTCCAACCCCTGTAGGTCCTAACATTTTATGTCCTGAAAAAATAAGGAAAGAGGCTTTCATTTCCAAAACATCAATAGGAACATGAGAAACACTTTGAGCGGCATCTACAACAAAATAAATATCATGACGTTCTGCAATTTCACCAATTTTCTTAACATCTCGAACATCACCAATAACATTTGTAATATGAGCAAGAGAAATAACCCTCGTTCGTGGTGTAATCATAGCCTCCAGGTTTTCAACTGTTAACTGATGTTCCTCATCTAACGGAACCATACGAACTACAATGCCTAACTCTTTTTGTAAAACATACCAAGGAATAGCACAAGATGCATGCTCTGCTTTAGAAATTAAAACTTCATCTCCAGCTTTTAATTGATGCCTCATAAATCCAAAAACAACACGGTTCATTCCATCCGTCATACCACTAGTAAATACAATCTCACGAGAACTTTCTGCATGAATAAAGTCTTTAACAACTTCTCTTGCCTCATCATATAAAGCATCTGTTTTAATAGCAGCATCATAATCCCCTCTATGAATATTAGCAGTATGATTACTATAGTAGTCTACCATTGCATCAATCATCACCTGTGGCTTCAAAGAAGTAGCACCATTATCAAAATAAACAATATCCTGTTTTAACATAGGAAAATCTTCTCGATGCATACTAAACACCTCCTTTTCTATAAATCTTTTAATTTTTCTAAAAACTCTGGAAACACTTTTTCCACCTTTTCCACATCTTTAACTAAAAAACTTCTCATCAAAATCTCATAACTAACATCCCGTGACAACCCTCTACTCATCAAATAGAAAACAACATCTTCAGAAAAAGTCCCAATATAAGCAGAATGACTTGATACAACATTATAACAATCAATAAATAAATTAGGTCGAATCAAAGATAAACCATCACGTAAATTAATAATACTATTTTCTTGATTACAAACGCAAAGCTCTCTATCCTTTAAAACATATGGATTAATATCAAAAATCAAAGAACGATCCTTCACATTGACACCATGACTTACCACTTTACTCTCTGTCTCAGACACATCATGAAATATCTTTAGAGAAAACTCATGATCTTTTTCATTAATCATACTATAAAAATAATGAACAGAAGCACCCTTTCCATTTAAATGAATAACACTAGATATACTACTATCCAAACTATAATGATAAACAATTAAATGTCCATCTTCCTCCACTTCATAATGAATAGAGGCATCTTTACTTAAACTACATAAATAAATCTCTTTTGTCATACCGGAAGAAACTACAAGATCCAAGTCTTTATCTACTACAATAACCTCTTCTTTATCTAATACTATTCTATTCATAAATGTCTTCCTTATCTATAACATTTATACTATGATATCCATCTTTTTCGACACGTCTAGCAAGCAAAATATCTCCAGTTTTTTCTATTTTCCCATTTTGCATAATATGAACATAATCAGGATGAATATATTCTAAAATCCTAGGATAATGCGTAATCATCAAAAGCGAGGCATCACTATGTTCTTTTAAATACGAATTAATATTTTCTGAAACAATTTTTAAACTATCAACATCAAGTCCAGAATCTATCTCATCTAAAATAATCAGTTTTGGTTTTAATACTTTAAGTTGTAAAATCTCATTTTTCTTCTTTTCACCACCAGAAAAGCCTTTATTTAAAGAGCGATGCAACATAGTATCATTTAATTGTAAATCTTTCATATCACTTTCTACTTCTTTAATAAAATGATAAAGATTTACTTTTTCTCCACTCACTTCTTTTAAAGCAGTTCGTAAAAACTCACTATTCGTAACACCTTCTATTTCTGTTGGATCTTGCATACCAAGAAAAATCCCCATGCGTGCTCTCTCATCTACAGAAACAGAAGTAATATCGCGTTTCTCAAAAGAAATACTACCAGACGTAACTTCATATTTATAATGCCCCATAATAACTTTAGCAAGTGTACTCTTTCCTGTTCCATTAGGACCCATAATAGCATGAATTTCCCCATCTCCAATCGATAAAGAAAAATCTTTTAAAATCTCTTTTTCGCTATCTTTAATCTTTACATCTATATTTTTTATTTCTAACACAACAATCACCTCAAATAATTATACATCTCATGATTTAAAAAAAATGTAGTTTTAAAAGAAACACTTGTATTTTACCACAAATTTTAAAAACTTTCTATAACTATTCTGAAAACTAGACAGTACTTTAAAATTAAGATAGAATGAAAAAAGGAGGAGTTCATATGAGTAACAAAATAGGAACACAAATAAAGTTAAATGACATTTCATACTTACAGTTTATAAGAGAGTATGATCAAAAAAAAGAAGAAAGATTGAAACGTATTTTTCAAAGTGGAAAAATATTTACGATAGAAGAAATAACAAGAACGCTAAAAACAATGTACCCAAATACCCCTTTATCACTTATAGTATCTTATAATAATCACATCAATTCATTTATCATCCGCTACCAAAATAAAGAATTTAATTATACCCATAGAAAAATACTAGCAGAAAAGGAAAAAATAGAAGTAACCTATAATGAAAAAGGCCTAAATTTCTCTTCTACAAAAAAACATCAAAAAGAAGAAGAATTATCATTATTTATAAAAGAGGAAATAAAAAGAATAAATCATCTAAAAAATATGCAAGGAAGAGCTTTAAATAGTGTAACAGAAAAAGAAGCTAATCTATGGAAAACTTATCAAGCTTTTTACCAAGAAAATCCTGATTTTAGTAAAGAAGAAACAAAAGAAAAAGCAAAAGATATGAGCACAATTTTAAGGCATTATCACCTAATTTCACCACGAAACACTCTAGAAGAAGAAAAGAAATTTGAAATCCTAGCCCCTTTTGGCGAAATAAAGGAAGAAAATAACTTAGAAGAACAAGCAAAAAGACAATTGAAAATACTAGGAGAAATAAGTAAAAACATAGATGAATATTTAAAAGGAGCAACCAATACGACAAGAAAAGAAACAAACGAAAAAAAAATGATTTTAGTAAAATCAAAGTAAAATGTATAAAACAAAAGAAAAAATATCATAATATCATTGAATATCTGCAAATATTCACTATATTAAGCAACCACTTGGTTGCTTTTCTCCATTTTTAAAGATAAAATAAAACTGGTGATAATATGAATAAAAATGGTTTAACTTATGGAATGGCTCTTTTATTTTTAATCTCATTTACATTATTAGGATTAATTGTAGTAAATGAAAAAAA
>CAZWXX010000059.1:0-7417 GCA_964637865.1 uncultured Muribaculaceae bacterium
TACTGATTTTGTAGAAAGTGAATATTTTACAGTAGAAAAAGAAGAAGATATTGAGATCAGTGATGGTAAAGTTACTCTGGATAAAGAAAAGCAAACGATAAACTGGAAGATAGATCAATTCAAATCAGGACAAGAAGCGAAAATGACAATTAGAGCCAAACTAAAACCAGAGTATTTTAGTCAAGGTGGAATTTATCCAACAAATAAGAAAGAAATTATTAAAAGTAAGATCGATGATCAAGAAGAAAATATCGATAGTACCAAAACACCAGTTCTCGCTGATAACTATAAAGTAATCTATGATGGAAATGCTCCAGAAGACTGTAGAGTAAGTGGAGTACCAAGAGAGGAAAACAAGAGTGTCTTTGAACTAGTAAACATTAGTGAAGAAATTCCAGTATGTGAAGGATATCAATTTAAAGGATGGGTTATTGCTAGTAAAAATGTGAAGAGAATGGATCATGAGAGATTCTATATGCCAGAAGATGATGTAGTGCTAAAAGCAACTTGGGGAAAAGTTAGTATTAAGAAATCGATGACAGGAGAAGTATATACTGTCCAGACATTTTATAAGATGATGAAAAATGAAGCAGTGCCAGATGATATCAGAAGTGAGTTTGTATCATCTACTTCAGGAATTAATTTTAAAAATGCTCCATCTAATACCAATGGAAAAGGAGTATATATACATGCCCCAACCAAGAATGAAGAATTTCCAGTTCTTTATTATCGGGGTGCAGTAGAGAATAACAATGTCAAGTTTGGAGGATTTTGTTGGAAGATCGTTAGAACGACAGAAACTGGTGGAGTGAAAATGATATATAATGGAACACCAAATGATGTAGGAGGATGTACGAATAAGACAGGGGATGCCACCCAAATAGGAACAAGTGTATTTAATTCTAGTTCTAGTTCTCCAGCGGATGTAGGATATATGTATGGAACACGTTATACTTATAGTACAGAATCTATTCCAAGTTGGTATAAACATATTGGAAGAAGCCTTGATCGAAAGCAAATTTTATCTTATATTCGTACGTCTAATAAATGCTACTATTATGGGGATCGTATTAGATGGGATGAAGGAACAGAACAGTATGTACTTGAAAATAGTGATGGAAGTGAAGTGGTTGCCACAGAGTGGTCAGAGGTTAAGAATCATGTAAAAGATAAATACACATGTTTAAGTAGCAGTGATAGTTCTTGTCGTTATGTTTTCTATATAGTAGATGCTGGTAGCAATGGTATTGATTATTTAACACTTACTAATAATCAAACAGTAGAAGATGTCAATAAAACTTGGAATTATGGAAAAGAGGTAGTTTATGAGAATGGAGTCTATACGATTCAAAATCCAAATACCATAAAAAATAGTGAATGGTATTCTAATCATAGTTCAGTAGAAAAAAGTTATATGTGTCCAGATGGCGGAGTCAGTTGTAGTAATATTCAGTATGTTGATTTGTCTAATGATACTACTGCTTTTTATGTAGCAATGAGCAATGGAGAGACTTATGAAAGTTTGTTACAAGAAGGAAAGAATAAGAAATGGATCTATGGAAATGATGTCGAATGGGATGGAAGTAAGTATATCTTAAAAGATACTTATGAGAGTAGTCCCCTAGACTGGAGTAGTGATTATAAAACCATTGCAACGAAATATCATTATAGTTGTTTTAGTACTGAAAATAATTGTACACAGGTAGGATATATTCATTACTTTAGTAATAGTTCATCTATTTATCACTTAAAGTTAAGTGGAGGAAAAAATATAGAAGATGCGAAGAGTGAAATGTTTACAAATACGAATGATTCTAAAATTAAACAGACGATAGATACATGGTATCAAACAAATATGATGGACTATACTGACAGGCTAGAAGATACAATATGGTGTAATGATAGAAGTATTTATAGTGGACCATTAAAGAGTAAGGATGAAGATTCTAGTACAAATACTTCTACAGACTTTGGAGTAAATGGAAGAAATGTAGACTTATATCAACCAAGTTTGAAATGTAGTAATAAATTAGATCAATTTACAGTGAGTGAGGAAAATGGAAATGGAGCATTAACTTATCCAGTAGCATTACTCACAGCGGATGAATTAACATTAGCAGGACATGGATTTTCTGGTTTTAGTAGTTCAAGTTATTTATATACGAATGCGACTTGGTGGTCGTTGTCGCCGTCTTTCTTCGACAGTAACTTTACGTTCGACTTCTACGTCAACTCTAGTAGCAATCTGGTCAGTTCCATGGCCAACAACGCGAAAGGAGTCAGACCTGCTATATCTCTTGCCCCAGGCTCTATCGTAGGTGGTGGAGATGGAAGTGGTAATGATCCATTTACTGTAGATATGGATCCAAGTATTTAGTATGAAAAAGTAGTGAAAAGATTTATAAATAGATAATTTTTCACTACTTTTAATAATGTAGAAATATAAATTACTCATTACTATCACTAATTCTTTTACTATATTGCATATAATAAGTAAAGGAGTGTAAAAGATGAAAAATATCAGTAATCAGGAGCTAGAAACATTAAAAAATGCTTATCAGAAAAAGAAGGAGGAAAAAGATAAGAAAATAATTAATCTATGCTCTAATGACGACTATCTCATTTGGTTAAAAAGATTTACATTAGTACATACAGATTTTAGAAGTGATGACCAGAGCCTACATACTTATAAAGTTTCCAATCAAGATAGAGAAAATATAGATAGATTGGAATTATTATATGAAGGAATAGAAGATTATGCTGAAAAAACAGGGATATTTCCAAGACTAACAAGTTATGGAAATTATTATCCACTTTATTACAAAAGAGCAAGTTACTATATTGAAAGAAGAATAACAAATATAAAAACTGCCTATGGTTGCACCAGAGTAAGTAATCAAAGACTAGTAGAACCTATTGATTTTTCCGATTTAAAAAAATATAACCAACAAAAACTATCACCCAGTATTACTTATCAAAAAAGAAAAAAATAAAAAGTATAGTCGAAAAAACTATACTTATTTTCATTATGGTAGTCCGTACGGGTTTCGAACCCGTGAATACTGCCTTGAGAGGGCAGCGTGTTAAGCCCCTTCACCAACGGACCAAGTATCTCTTTCCAAAGATATTATTATCCTAACATAAATTATTTGCTTTTACAAGACTTTATAATGAAATTAATTGACAAATTCTAAATAATCATAATATAATACTAAGAGTATGACAAATTGTCATATAGGAGTGATTAAAATGCCTAGCAAAACATTTTTAAATTTAAATGATGAGAAAAAAAAGAAATTGTTAGATGCTGCGAAAAAAGAATTTAGTAGAGCAAGATTAAGTGAGACATCTATCAACAAAATAATCAAAGAAGCAAATATTTCTCGGGGTAGTTTCTATATGTATTTTTCTGACAAAGAAGATTTATATGCTTATTTACTAAGTAAACATCGTATAAATGGTCTGAAAATACTAATAGACTGTCTAAAACGGAGTAAGGGAGATATTATAAGCGCTTATGAAGAATTATATACCATCTTTTTAGACAAATGTCTTTTGGAAAAAGAAAAGAATTTCTTTAAAAATGTTTTTCAAAATGCAAATCTTTATATAGAAAATAAAACAGGATTTTGTTGTTTTGCAAGTGAAGAAGAAAAAAGACTCTTTCAAGAACTCAAGCAAACAATTGATATGAAAAAATTATCAACAGATGCCAAAGAAAGCATAGAAGATATGATTATGCTCTTACTTAATATTACAATGAAAAGTATCATTCCCGTTATTTTCTTAGAAGCAAACAAAGAAAAAGAAAAAAATCACTTCCAAAAATCATTAAAATTAATTAAAGGAGGAATATATAAATGAGACATATTATAAAAATCTTAAAAAATCATCTCGGTGCTGTCTTTATTATTATTTTATTACTCATAGGTCAGGCCATCTGCGATTTATCTCTTCCAGACTACACATCAAAAATTATTAATATTGGAGTACAACAAGGAGGAATAGAAGAAATCGTTCCAAAAGTAGTGACAGAAAAAGACATGAAAGAAGTCTTACTATTTACAAACAACAAGACAGAAAAAGAAATATTAAAAAAATATGAGCTTATCACTCATGAACATAAAGACTATTCAAAATATAGAAAAAAATATAATGCTTTAAAAAAAGAAAATATCTATGTTTTAGAAAAAGAGACGATGGATGAAGGCTTAGAAAAAGATTTTGATCAAGCACTACTTGCTCATTCGGTAATGACTTCAAATGCCAAAGAATACAAAAATATTCAAGAAAACATCAGAAAAGAATTACCAGATGCTATGAAAAATTATGATTTAATAAAAGTATTTGAGATGATGCCAAATGAATCCCGTGAAAAAATGCTTGAAAACATGGATGAGAAGTTTTCTGATATGCCAGAGTCTATCATTGAACAAAGTGCAACTTCTAGTATTAAAAACTTATATCAAAGATCAGGCATAAATACGGATAAATTACAAACTAATTATATTATGGTATCTGGTGCAAAGATGTTAGCAATTGCTCTTTTCAGTATGATGCTAACAATTGCTGTTGGTTTCTTATCAAGTAAAATTGCAGCATCCACTTCCAAGAATTTAAGAAAAGAAATGTTTGAGAAAGTACTAAACTTTTCGAAAGCAGAGTACAAAGAGTATGGAGTATCTTCTTTAATTACTAGAAGTACCAATGATATTCAACAAGTTCAAATGTTACTAGTGATGTCCTTAAAAATTGCAATCTATGCTCCGATTATTGGTGTTGGTGGTGTGATGAAAGCACTTCGGACAAACGTTTCGATGACTTGGATTATTGCTTTAGGTGTAATAATCATTTTAGGAATTGTTATTACCTTGTTCACTCTGGTGATGCCAAGATTTAAGAAAGTACAAAAACTAATTGACCGCATGAATCAAGTAACAAGAGAAATCATCACTGGAATTCCAGTAATACGTGCCTTTTCAAATCAAAAACACGAAAAAATGCGTTTTGCAAAAGCCAATGGAGACCTTAAGAAAAATACGATGTTTGTAGACCGTGTGATGTCTATGATGATGCCAACAATGATGTTTGTAATGAATGGAATTTGTATTCTGATTGTCTGGCAAGCTTCCCACAGTATTGATGAAGGCTTAATGCAAGTAGGAGATATGCTAGCATTCATTCAATATACAATGCAAATTGTAATGGCATTCTTAATGATTTCAATGTTTTCAATTATGCTTCCACGTGCTAACGTTTCTGCAAATCGTATTTATGAAGTATTAAATAGAGCACCATCTATTGTAAATCCAACATCACCAAGAGTCTTTGGAAAAAGGGTAAAAGGTTTAGTAGAATTTAAAAACGTATCTTTCCGTTACCCAGATAGTGATGAAGATGTCTTAATGGATATCAATTTCACAGCACAGCCAGGAACAACAACAGCATTTATTGGTTCCACTGGTTCTGGAAAAAGTACCTTAATTAATCTAATCCCAAGATTTTACGATGTCAGTGATGGAGAAATCTTAATTGATGGTATTAATATCAAAGATGTAGAAGTAGAGGAGTTAAATAAAAAGATTGGTTATGTTCCCCAAAAGGGAGTCTTGTTCTCAGGAACGATTGCCACTAATATCAAATATGGCAATGAAAAAATGTCAGATGAACAAATGGAACGTGCAGCAAGAATCGCTCAGGCAACAGAATTCATTGAAGGAAAACCAAAAAAATATGAAGAAGAAATTGCCCAAGGAGGAACCAATGTATCAGGTGGACAAAAACAACGTCTATCCATTGCTCGTGCTGTAGCCATTGATCCTGAGATTTACATCTTCGATGATAGCTTCTCAGCATTAGACTTTAAAACAGATAGTGAACTTCGACGTGCTCTTCACAAAGAAACCCGTGATGCCACTATCTTTATTGTAGCCCAACGTGTGAATACCATCATGAATGCAGATCAAATTGTAGTACTAGACGAAGGTCGCGTTGTTGGCATGGGTACACATAAAAAATTATTAAAGACTTGTGATGTTTATCGTGAGATTGCCTCAAGTCAACTTACAAAGGAGGAGTTAGAAAATGCCTAAACATGGTCCAAATAGTCAAGGCGGTATGGAAAAAGCCAAAGACTTTAAAGGAACAATCAAAAGAATTTTTAAATATATGGGTAGTTATAAAATAAGCCTTTTCTTTGTATTCATCTTCTCCATTGGAAGTGCCATTTTCTCTATTGTTGGTCCTAAAATTCTAGGACGGGCAACGACAGAGATATTCAATGGTCTAGTTGGAAAAGTAATGGGAACAACTGCTGGAATTAACTTTGAAAAAATTGCTGGTATCCTTCTTACCTTATTAGGACTCTATTTAATCAGTATGATTTTTTCCTACATTCAAGGTTTTATTATGACGGGTGTCGGTCAAAAAATTACTTACACATTAAGAGAACAAATCTCCAATAAATTTCATAAATTGCCACTCAAGTATTATGAATCACAAACAACAGGAGAAATCTTATCTCGTGTAACAAATGATGTAGATACTGTTTCTCAAACACTAGATCAAGTAACAACACAACTTTTATCTCAAGTAACTATGATTGTTGGGATTTTGTGCATGATGTTATCGATTAATGTCTTTATGACCTTAGTATCTTTAGTAATTATTCCAATTGCACTATTCTTTATTATGTTTGTAGTGGGGCGAAGTCAAAAGTACTTTGCTCGTCAGCAAGAATATCTAGGCATATTAAATGGACAAATTGAAGAAAACTATGCAGGACATGAAATTGTCAATGTTTTTAATGGAAAATCTCGTGCCTTTGAAAAGTTTGCAAAAACGAATGATGAACTATATGATTCTGCTTGGAAGAGCCAATTCCTATCAGGAATGATGCATCCTATCATGACTTTTATTGGAAACTTAGGTTATGTATTAGTATCAATACTAGGTGGTTACTTAGTGATTAAAAATAGAATTGAAGTAGGAGATATTTTATCGTTTACGCAATACGTCAGAAACTTTACAAGTCCAATTGCACAAATAGCCCAAGCAATGAATATGGTTCAAATGCTAGCAGCATCAGCAGAGCGTGTCTTCGAATTCTTAGATGCCGAAGAAGAAATACCAGATAAAGAAAACGCTAAGAAAACAGATAGTCTAGTTGGAAATATTGATTTTAAAGATGTAGAGTTTGGTTATAATCCTGACAAAACAGTAATTCATAACTTTAGTGCCAATATTAAACATGGACAGAAAGTAGCAATTGTAGGACCAACGGGTGCTGGAAAGACGACAATGGTAAAACTCTTAATGCGTTTTTATGATGTAAATCATGGTGCCATTACGATAGATGGCATAAATATCAAAGACTTCAAACGAAATGATTTGCGTGATATGTTTGGAATGGTACTAC
>CAZWXX010000060.1:0-7027 GCA_964637865.1 uncultured Muribaculaceae bacterium
TCTTCATTATTTCTTTTTAAAGCATATTTTAAATAAGAATGATTCATGGTACTTTGATCTTCTTCTAGACTAATATCATATAAAGCTTTGATGTCTCCTGTATTTTCGACACTAAACTGATATGATTCTGTCATCATACCCCGTTGATCACTCATAGGATAAGCATTATCTAGATTAATCGTCTTTTTATCTTTATACTCTATAGCCAAAGTCCCTGCCGTTACTGTATTTTCTTTCTCTCCTTTTAATACTTGAGATAAAAAGGCATAACTTAGTCCAAGGATCATTACCATGCAAAGACCTGAAACACATGCTAACGCAATAAAACTATATTTTTGTTTTTGCAAATTCATTTTCTTCTTACTCATAATTGTCTCCTCACAAAACCTCTATCTTCATATCATAAAGTTAGTTACTTTATGACAACAAAAAAAGATGTGAAATCATTAACATCTTTCTTTTATTTTGCTTCAATAATTAATTTAATAGCAGTACGTTCTTCTCCATCAATAGCAATATCAGTAAATGCAGGAATACATACCAAATTTTTACCAGATGGTGCCACAAACCCTCTTGCAATCGCAATGGCTTTAATTGCTTGATTCAAAGCTCCTGCACCAACAGCTTGAATTTCTACACTTCCCTTTTCTCTAAATACGTTAGCTAAAGCTCCTGCAACGCTATTGGGATTTGATTTTGATGAAACTTTAAGTGTTTCCATGACATTTCCTCCTTATATTTTATAGTCACTATAAATATATGAAAAATACATTCTGATATTACTAAAAAAAGAGCTTAACTCACTCTTCATGAATGAATGCTCTTAACTTAAGATACTACAAGTTCAATTCTATTTCCTCTACTTTTATTTAAAACAACTTCATACTTCTTACCAGAAATCACCGTCTTTGCTTCTAAAATACTACCAAAAATATCAACAATTTCTCCATAATCTTCAAAACTGCCTACCTTAGTAGAAACTAAGAATACATAAGTTCCCTTTTCTAAATTAGATAAATCAATACTCTTATCATACCAAGCATATTTCTTACTTTTTTGATCAGTAGAAGAAACTTCATAACTACCTTGATCAGTAGAACCTAACGTATAAGAATATCTCTTAAAAGTATCTACATTTTCTAAATATAACTTTCTACTAATCAAACGACTATCTCCATAATTCATACCATAATTATAAGAAGTTCCAACCATTCTTAATAAATTTCCTGAAAAAGTAATAGAGTCATAGTTATTAATCATATTACGATAAGAATTAGGATAACTTGTAGTAATCACTCCCCCGTTTCGAATACTAAGATCTACATTCTTAATCTTACGAGTCAAATCTACTTTAAAACTATACCCTTTTTTATCATCTTCAGCACGTCTATCTATTTTATTATGAAAGAAATTATGAACAATCTCATAAGCATAATATTGATCACTAGTAGCCTTCATATATAGACTATAATCATCTTGTGGAATACTAGAAAAATCTAATTCTCCATGAAACCAACTATAAGTATAATCATACTTTTCTTTTTCTAGATGATATGGCATATCTTTTAACATTCTATCAACAGAGACAGAATAAGATTTTTGTGGATTATTTTTACTAACAAGTACTAATTCATAACGAATAGGATCATCTTTCTTATTATCGATTCCAAGAATCTTTAAATATCCTGTCATACTATATTTTTGTGTCTTTTCATTCCAAGAAATATCTTCTAACTGAAACTCTCCCTCTTTTTCTACTAACTTTTTCTTAAGTACTTCTACAACAATTTCTAAATGAGTCACATGGGAAGCGGAATCCATAACTTGATAAATGACAACATACTTACCAACTTTACTAGTATCAACATGATTCTGAATCACTTTTATTTTATTTGTTAAATCTCCATCTTCATAGTCACTTGCAGAAACACCACTCATAACATCAAAAGAAGAATTGATAGATAAAACTCTATTACTAGCTGAAATAACAGGAGCCCTATCTTCTACTACTTGAACCATAACTTTTTTCGTAAACTTTTGATTTTGTTTGGTTACCACTTGATAAGTAACAGAATAACTTCCTACTTTACTAGTATCCACATCACTAGCAATAACAGAAATATTCTTAGTTAAATCTCCATCCTCTTTATCAAATACACTAACACCTTTTAAAGGATCAAACTCTCTTCCTACAGTAACTTCAAAATCATCTACTTCAAAAACAGGATCAGAATTAGGAAGAACTTCGACTAAAATTTGTTTTTTAGCAATATTTCCTTCTTTATCAACAACTCGATATAAAACGGAATAAGTTCCTACTTTCGTTGTATTCACATTATTAGAAAGAACAACAATATGACTTGTTAAATCTCCATCTTCCTTATCATGTGCAAAAACATCTTTTAAAACATCAAAATCTTCTCCCTGTAATAATTTCTTATGATCTGCTTGAATCACAGGAGGCATATTAGAAGAATCTGCAATCTCATCCTTTTTACTATCACTATGGAAAACGCTAACACTTGCATGGGTATCTTTTTCTAAAATATATCCATAACTATTAGACTCTCCCTCTAAATTAACAGGAATCTTTAACCAAACTTTTCCACCTACATTTAAAGTATCTAAAATCGGAAAATAACTATTCGTATACTGTCCACTAATTACTGTAGAAGAAGAATCTACAGTATTATAGTTAACCCAAGCATACTCTCCTGCCAATTGAACATTTTCACGTCCATATTTTCCACTAACAAACTGAATACTATCAGAAGAAACCCAATGTTTTTGATCATATTGATAGTTAGAAGTAATAAGATAAGCAACTACCTTTCCTTGCACATTATAACAAGCACTATAAACCATAACATACTTATCTTTTAATACATTCTTCCCTGTCTTTTGACTCAAAGAAGAATCATAATAATAACTACTATTTTTAACTACTTTAGCAACTCTAGGTTGAAATTCTATACCACTAGTATATAAATCATAAGTATAACTACTATCTTTAAATGAAGTGACATTCTCTGGTGCAATATAACCATTTTTACCCTGATTAATCTTTGTAACATAACATGCTGGAATATAAACATAAGCACTATTCCATTGATAATTACTATAAGCATATAATTGATTCGCATTAGAATCAATATTTAAATCACTAACTATTTTATACCATTTATTATTTCCGTTTACATAGTCTCCAACTACTTCATCTACAATGATAAAGGAAGTATCTATTTGATTAAGATGATAAACTACTTTACTATTATTAGATGGATTACTACGTAGAGAAACGCCTAAAGTATGATTGACCCCCAATTGATAATAATTATAATCTTGAAGCCCATAATAACGATCTAATGCATAATAATTAGAAGCCATTTTTTCACTCCAATAAGGATCAGAAGCATATTTCACATTCATTCCGATTCCTTTATTTCCAAATACACTACTGCGATATCTAGAATCAAAAGGATTAGCATAACCATAAGTAATCCACTTAGAAGCATATCCTAAAATACTAGAAGCAAAACTAGCATACCAAGTAGCAGACTCATAAGGATTAGAATCCACTGCATTTAGTCCAAACCCATTATTTTTATTAACAGCAAGATTACTCGTTCCATGAGCAGTCTCATTTCGACTCAAACTAAGAGAAAGTACAGCATTCACTCCAAACTTTTCCTGAGCATAATAGAAAAAAGTTCCCTTTCCATAAAGCCTAGAAGTACCACTTTTTGCCTGATCTCCATAAACATCTTGTTGATACCCTAAAGCATCCCGTATATAAGAATCAATATTAACACTAGAATAACTAGTTTTAGAATGATTTGGTAAGTATAAATAATAATTATAATAAGGGGCATTAGAATTAACCGCTCTACTATGAGAATTAGTCTTATAATCTTTCAACATATCAAGACGACTTTTATAAAAGTATTTAGAGTCATAACTATAGTAAGTACCATTTTCAATACCAGTAGGCTTAGGTCCAATAATACGTCCTGAATTTCCTTGATATGTATTTTGAATTTTAGATGCATAATTATGTCTTATATAATCATTAGTAATAGTATAACTAGTAGAAGACTTTACCCAGTTAAGAGGAACAATTTCATAATCTCCTGGATTGACCCACCCATCATAACCTGCTGTTTTTAGATGGGCCACTTTATTGGGAATATTGACAGAAAGGTACGCTCCATCTACTCCCCCATATAAAGAGCCATTATCCATGTAATTATTAGGTCTTGTCTCATCACGTTCATCTGCAAAATAATAAGTAATAGCAACAGGATTTACTGTTAAATCCATCAAAGCATATTGAGCGTCTACAAGACTAGTCACACCATTTTTCCTTTCAAAAATAATTAAGTCATCGGCACCATTTGCAACCATGGCATTATGAGCCTCATAAAAATTGTTATAACACCCCACATGAGCAGCGACTCCATCTGTGTGTGCCCCTGCTAATTCATATTTTCCTTCTCCACAAATATTTCTAGAAGCATATTCTGATTTTGTTAATGCATAAATACTATGAGGCATTAAAAAGAAGAAGCTCGCAAGAAAAATAATTAGTTTATAGTTTATTTTCACCTTATGCTACCTCCTATTCTTTTCTATTCTATTATAACAAATGTTTCAAGGAATGTATAGAAATCGACATTTTTTTCACAACTTGACACTTTCATTTTACGAAAAGGCATTGATAAATGTCTTCCTTTTCGGTATAATAAAAAATAGTTAGAATTGGAGGGATATCTTTGAAGAAAGAAAAAAAAGAAAAAACAAAAAGTTCAAAAAACAGGATACCAATATTAATCCTTTTTATATTAACGTTATTAACAAACATTTTTGCAATATATAATATTTTCTTACTAGATTCTATTGAAAATTTAATTCGTTATATTGTAATAGGAGTATTTATATTAATAGATATATTACTCTTTCATAGAACCAAAAAGATATGGAAGAAAAAAATTAAAAAAGAATCTCATCATATATTAATGATTCTTTTTATGATATTTTATCTAATATTAAATTTATTAATTGGTATTGTTATTTTCTACTCTTATGGTGTAGTAAGTAATATTAATAAAAAATGGGTAACATACTCTTCTAGTCTAGTAGTAAAAAAAGAAAATAAGGCAACAAAAGTAAGTGATTTAGAAGATGATACCATTGGAATACTAGATGATAAATCTTCTCCTGAAGGTTATATTATTCCACAAATAGTAATAAAGGAGAATAATTTAAAAGAAAAAAACAAGATAAAAAAATTTGATTCTTATACAGAAATGTTAAGTAATTTATATGAAGATAAAATAGATGCTATTTTTCTAAGTAGTGATTATATAAGTTTATATAGTAGTATTCCAGATTATGCAAATATTGCAGATGAAACAAAAGTAATTCTGAAAAAAGAAAAAAAATTATTAAAATCTTCTACAAGTAAAAGAGAGACAGGTTCTACTGGTAAATCAATAAAAGAGCCATTTACAATTCTATTAATGGGAATTGATTCGACAGAAGAAGGTCTTGATAAAAATGCGGTAGCAAATGGAGACTCTTTGATGTTAGTAACGTTTAATCCTAAAACCTTAAATGCAACGATGTTAAGTATCCCTCGTGATAGTTATGTTCCAATATCATGTTTTGCTGGTAAATATGAAAATAAAATTACCCATGCAGCATGGCATGGTACAGACTGTATGATGCAAACGATTGAAGATTATTTTGGAATTAAAATTGACTACTATGCCAAAGTAAACTTTAAAGGTTTAGTTCATTTAGTAGATGCAATTGGGGGTATTGATGTAGAAGTACCAGGAAATTTATGTACAGATGACTCTTCTCGTGGAGAAGAAGTATGTATAAAAGAAGGATTCCAACATCTAAATGGCGAAGGAGCCTTAGTTCTATCAAGAAATAGAAAACAACTAGCAAATGGGGATATTGGTCGTGGTCAAAATCAACAAGTAGTAATCCAAGGAATTATAAATAAAATGAAAAATTTAAATAGTATTTCACAATTTACGGATATATTAAACACAGTATCAAATAACTTAGATACAAATCTAACAACAAATCAAATTCTATCTTTCTATAATATTGGAAAAGATATTCTAGCAAAAAGTCTTAGTAAAGATGATTCCGATGTAATTTCAATGGAACAATTATATTTACAAGGCGATGGTCAAATGATATATGATGAAAATATGAAAATGGTATTATGGAATTATGTTCCAAATAAGGATAGTAAAAAAGATATTGTAAGAGCAATGAAAGAAAACTTAGAATTAGAAGAACACGAAGTAATAAAAGAGTTTAGTTTTTCTATTAATGAGCCTTATGAAAAAGAATTAATTGGTTATGGTCCTTATAAGTCAAAATACACTTACTCTCTTTTACCTGATTTTAGAGGAGACAGTCGTGAAGCAGCATCATCTTGGGCAAGAAGAAATGGTGTTAATGTTACATTTACGGGAGGAAATGGTTATGTAATTAGCCAATCTCAACCAGCAAACAAAAGAATAGATAAATTAAGTGGTTCTGTTGTATTACGGTTAGGTGGATCTAGTACAAACTCTACCACAACAACCAAGCCAAATAATAATACGAATACAAATGATAATAAAACACCAACCAAAAAACCAGAAAATAAAGAGGAAGAAGAAGAAATAACAAAAAAACCAGAGAAACCAGAAGAACCAGAAACACCAAAAGAAGAGGTTCCTTCTGAAGCTCCAGATGAATGATAAAAACTTTCCGTGATAGGAAAGTTTTTTACTTGCATCAATCTATTTCAAATTTAATATCTCTTTTGTATCTAAATCTGTTACCTCCGAAATAAGAGAAGAATCTATCCCCTTTTCCAACAATTTTCTAGCAATTTCTCTATTTTTCTTTTTCATTCCCTCTTCTAATCCTTGTTCTAATCCTTGTTCTAATCCTTCTTTTAATCCCTCTTCTCTTGCTTTTTTTCTTTCATACTTATTTTCTAAATAATTGGTAATTT
>CAZWXX010000061.1:0-7020 GCA_964637865.1 uncultured Muribaculaceae bacterium
TAATACTCCTTATTATTGTGATAATAATCATTTTAATAAAAATAGTACCAACTGTATAGTCGGTACTTGAACCAATTTGGGAATAGTACCTAACTCTTCAAAATTAGGTATTCCTTTTTTATTATATGAAGTTTCCTTCATCTATATACATTATAACAGATAATATCTTTCTAGTCAAATAGATTTTTATTTTCGATAGTGTTTCCAAAGTGGGGAGATTTGTAAAGTAAAACCTTTTAAATCAATAAAAAAAGGTTAAAACCTAAAAAATGCTTTATAATTGAATTGTTAAATAAACAATAGAAAGCAGGTTTTAACCATATGAACATTATACCATTGATTAATGAATTTACAAATATTTTTAATGAAACTTTTCATAAAAATTTAAATCTTCTTAATTTAGAAAGTAAAATTAGAGATAGTGGTGATTTTTTTACTTTAAAACTTTATGAAACTTTTCTTAATTTTCTTGATGAACAATTTAAACATTCTAAAGAGCGAAAATCAACTTATAATATTAAAGAAACTAGACAAAGAACCTTCGTTACTTCTGTTGGCTGTATTACAGTTAATTTTACTTCTTATGTTCATAAACATACAAAAGAACGTTTTGTCTTTCTCAGAGAAATTCTTCACCTTAAACCTTATCAACGTTTAACTAATGAGGCTGAATATCAAATTATTAAATATGCTATGAGTGAAAATATGTCCCAAGCTGCTCGTCATGCTCTACGTAATACTGTTATTTCTAGAAGTACTGTTTCTAAAAAAATTAAAGTCCTTGATGGCTCTATTATAGAAAACATTACTAGATGTGAGAATCAGCCAGATGTTTTATATATTGAAATGGATGAAATTCATGCCAATCTACAACATGGAGGTAATAAAATCTGCCCTTGTGCTATCGTTCATGAAGGCTATGAAGAGGACTTCACTAAAAGAAAAAAATTAAAGAATGTTAATTATTTTGCTTCTTCTAAACTTACTTATGAAGAATTATGGGAAGTTATTTTTGATTATGTTAATAAGAAATATGATATTGATAAATTTAAAGCTATATTTATTTCAGGTGATGGTGCAGCTGGTATTAAAAATTATACTAATTGTTTTCCTAATGCAATATTTGTTTTAGATATATTTCACTATGTTAAGAAACATTTAAAATACATTTTTAAAGATGATGCACAATTACGTAATATTGCTGATAATTATCTTAGAAATGATTTTATCGATGAATTTAAGTCACTTGTAAATTGCCAAATAAAAGAATATCCAGAACAAAAAAAGTATATGATTGAACATATGAATTATATTCTCAATAATTTAGAAGGAATCAAAAATCAAGAACATCCATTATATCAATGCCATTGTTCTATGGAAGGGCACATTAACCAAGGGTTTGCTAGATATATTACTTCTTCTCCTTATGGATTTTCAAAACAAGGATTAGAAAATAAGCTTAAGTTACTTGTTTATCATGCAAATAAACATGAATTAACTATAGAAGATTATTATAACTTAAAATATGGAACTAATTCATACGAAGATATCAATATCAAAATTAAAAAATTAACAAATATAAAATATGATCAAAAACTTTCTTCCAATCATTCTTCTGAATATACAATAAATACTAAATTACCTATTTTCGACTCACATGCTGAAAATAATAGACTAAAAGAATTAACTGCTATTAGACAAGAAATTTATGTCATTTAATCATGAATAAGGTTAAGTACAAATATGTCCTTAACCAATATCCATTATCATTATTATTTGTTGTCAAGGGTTTAGATAAATTCGTTTCACTCACCCTTGACAACTAAACATTTATATTTTACAATTATTTCAGTTATAAAACTTATTTTTTAGGAGAAAAATCTCCACACTTATTCTACACTAACATTAGGGTATGGATATTAGTTGTTTTTTAAATAGTTTTCTAATTCGGATAATTTAATTTTATTATTTAAGTTTTCAATAAAAATTTCATTAGAATAATTAAAAGCTAGAAAGGTTATATTATTAATTATGATTCTATGTGGCTCTAGATATGTAAGATTAGTTTTATCAATTGTTCTTAAATTACCATTAATAATAATTGGTTTAACTCTACAAAACTCACATATAAACTCTAATCTCTTTCTTAATGATTCTTCCATTCTAACTTCTTGCTTGATAACATTAACCATTTTAATCAATCCTTTCTTGGAACGACTTTTTTCTAAACAAGAAAAAAATCAATCCTAATTTAGAATTGATTGTCTATTTATTCTCGAAACTTATAAAAAGTTCGAGCGGATTTCCCTATGGTGTCCAAAGCGGGAATCGAACCCACATCGCTTCCTTCGGAGGGAAGTATTCTATCCTTTTGAACTATTCAGACAATTGGAAAAACTATTTTTCACATTTTCCTCCATATTTTTCATAAAATTTAATAAACTTTTCTAGTGGCACTTTTCCGTTTTCATCTACAACATTATCTTCTTTGCCCTCTATTTTTAATAGCTTGTCTGTATCAATATGAGCATAATCAATTTCTGTAATACTTGTCATTGTGTTTTTTGTTACCGTAATTTTATTACTAAAATGTTTTAGTCCATCATATACAGCATAAATTTTTTGATAAGCCGTTTTATATTCTTCTATTACACTACTATCTGTACTTGTTACTTTATCTGTTGCCACTAGTTTTTTAACATAATTATCTTTATAGTATACTTTATTTGTTATTTTGATATCTGTATTTTTGCTACTAGCTATGGCATTTTTTGTGCAATTCATTACTTTATATTCTTTTTCTTCTTTGCTTGTACATGCAGTTAAAAATGCCAGTGTTATAATTATTAGTAAACTTGCTATTATATTTCTTTCCTTTTTCATTTTGTAATACTCCCTTATTCGTCTTTTTCTTTTAATTCATTTAAAATCTTTTTCTGATTTTTTAAAATTTGTTCCATTTTATCATGTAATTCTTCTAAAATTAATTCACTTTTTAAATCTATTCTATAATCATTTTGATTTCTAAGACTGTCTTTTTCTGCTTGTCTATTTTGACTCATCATAATAATTGGGGCTTGTAATGCCGCAATACAAGAAAGTAATAAGTTTAATAATATAAATGGATAAGGATCAATTTTATTTCCATCGCTTAATAGTTTTACATTTAAAATAATCCAAAAGATTAAAAAAGCAATAAATAGAAATATAAATGTCCAACTACCTGTAATTTCAGATATTTTATCTGCTAGTCGGTCTCCTAAAGTCATGGTAGTTTCCTCTTGTTTATCTACATCAATAGAAATTGGCTGATCTACTAATAAATCTAATAATTCTTCTTCATCTTTTTCACCTAAATCAGTATTTAAAAGCATTTTTACAATTTCTTTTTTTGTTTTTTTTGTTTCCATATTACCACCTAGTTCTTAGTATAACATAATTTGTTTTATTTTTCTATTTCCCCTTCAAATAATTTTTCTACATTTTTGTTTGGAATTAGCATGTTTACTTCTTTATTTACAGAGAAAACAAAACGATTTGTATTATGTTTTAATTCTTCTCCATCTACGCACCATGATTCTTTTGGTATTTTTTCAAATTCTAGTATTAAATTATTTGTTTTAAAATAGACTACGTTTTTTAACTTTTTATTAGTAGTTGCTAGTATTGTCGTAACTAATCTTGCTATTTCTTTCATACTTTTTGCCTTACATAACACTACTTCAAATAACCCATCATCTAGTTTTACGTCATCATAAATATTATTCACTCCTGCTACATGGTTAGTATTGGTAATAAAGGCAAAGGAAAAGTCACCTTCTTCTTCATGGTTATCTACTATATATTTGATATGGTATTGTTTTACTTTTCTAACATGATTTTTAATAGCATAGATGATATAGCCTAGTTTACCAAAACGTTTTTTTAATTGCCGTGGTGTATCAAATGAAATATTTACGAAATTTCCAAAGCATGCAACATAGACGAATGGTTCTCCATTTATCAGGCAAGTATCAATATTTCTTTTGGTCCCTGATAAAATTAATTCTAGATCTTTTTCTATATTTTTGGTCATTCCATACATTCTGCCTACATCATTTACTGTTCCTTGTGGTAAATGAGAAATGAGCAACTTCTTTTTTCTTCTTAAATTTCCCACCATTGCTTCATGAAGTGTTCCATCTCCTCCTACTGAAATGGCTAAATCTATATTGTCTGGTAGTTTTTCAAATACTTTTGTAGCACCAGTAGCTCTTTTTGTTTTTTCAAAAGAGAGTTGATAATGATATTTTCTGGCAATTTGAACTAAATTTTGTTTATTTAACTTTGTTTTTCTTTTACCACTTTCTGGATTATAAACTAAAACACATTTTTTCAATTTTAATCCCTCCATGTTATTATTATATCATATGATGATTTCTTTATTGCAAATTTTCACAATATTTCCATCTTACTTATTTTCTTTTTTGATCCAAGCAATTATCATATTTACTATTTCTGTTTGTTCTTTTTCAGTTAGAGCTCTATTTTTAGGAATGTGATACCATTTTTCTAGACATGATCTACAACATGTCGCCGTTGCATGTTGAGCAATAAAGACTGGATGAGCCTTCATTGGTGTTTGTAGTCCATCTTTTGGTGTCGGATAGGGACTTAGACGTTTTCTAATAAAATCTTCTGCATGACGTTTTATTGTATCCATTCCTTTTTCACTTGTGTAATCTTTTAATTTTCTTGATAAATGAAAACTGCTTCGAAATTTGGAATGAGATAGTTTTTCTAACATTTTTTCTATATCTAAATTCATTTTATCACTTTCTTTCTTACAAATGATATCAACTAATTTATCTTAGTTTCTTTTAAAAATTAGGTATCTATTATACTTCTTTTCTCTTTTTCTTTATATAATATATTGAAAGGAGAATTGATTTTATGTACGGATACGGTTATCCAATTTATTATAGTTGCCCTGGAAATAATAACGATAACTCAAATATTAGTTGGATATGGATTATTATTATAGTATTCATTTTATTCTTCTTATTTTGGGGAAATGATTCTAGGGGACATAATAATTATTGCCACTAATTATTTCTTTTAAAGCACATTCCGTTATGTGCTTTTTTATTGAAATTAACTATTTCTAGTTAGAAAAATCTTTTTCTATCATCATAGTGTCTTTTATTCATTTATTGTCCCTCCTGTCATAATCCTAAATTTAGATTTACTATTCCAGATTTTATATATTTTTTTAAAGTTTTTGTCTGGTTCTATCATTAATCTTGCCAATTCATCTATTTCTTTAAGATCAGTTTTACTTAGTTTAAAATTGTTATCTTTCAGATATTTGGGGTAATGCAAATATATAATTTCATCATTCATTAAACAGTGAAAATCATAAAATAAGGCAGTTGTTAATATTTCTGTTAATTTATTTTTCTTTTTACTATAATAGGCATGTCCTATTTTTAAAGAATCAAGGTTATTTTCTCTAACTTTTATCCATACCTGTGCTGCTGATAAGAATTTATTCTCTGGAATATTGTAAATATCAAAATCTAGGTTATCATTACAACAGCAATCTGCATCTACTAAAATCCATTTTTTATTTTTGGTATTATAATATTCTGTAACCCAATGATCCCAGTAAATTCCATCATTACTTGGATAGGATGCAAAACCACTTCTCACTCTTGCTGGTATACCTTTCGCTTTTAAAATTGCTACAAGCAATAGTGCTTGTCCTCTACAGGTTACAAAAATTTTGTCTTTTGCTTTCCGATTCATTGAATATTTTGGATCTTTTCTTATTAATTCTGATAACATACTTATTGCACTTGGAAATATATCATCTTCACGCAAAAGATTCATATTGGATATTTGAGTCATATCCCCCCAAAAACAATTCTTAGAATTTCTAACTTCCTTTTTTTTAAAAGCTATAGGATGTATTATTTGATTTCTTTGTAGTAAACATAATGTTTTTATATCATTCGGCAATTTTTTAGCGAAATCACTATATAATCCTAATTCCGTATATAGACTTGTTTTTTGGTAAAACTCTAGTACACTTTTATTTATCATTTTATCACATCCATATTCCATATATTCATTGTTTGTCCCTGTACATGGTATTTCTAAATTGTATTGTTCATTTAAGTTTGTATGAACATTATATCATAAATTAAAACCCGAACTCCTAAAAATTTTAAAAGTTCGAGTTTGATGTCAATCTGGTGTGATAGTTATCTATAACTTTTTGCAAAATTAGGTAACCAATACAAAAATTTGTATCAATTTCTAATAATATTTTAACGATTTATAATTTTTTAGCAATATCATTTTTCTAATTTGGTAATTCTAATCCAATATAACAATTTAAAGATTATTTTTATGTTTTAGTCGATTTTGAAATTTTGGCATCAAAAATACAAAACCAATAATTAACATAGCGAATCCAGAGTATGTTGAAGATTTACTAATAAAATCATTGGGATTTTTTGAATTAACTTCAGCAAAATTGGCTATTATTGTACAAACGATTACATCCCAAATTTTATATGTTATTTTACTTTGTTGTCTAGTATCATTTAAACCCTTTAAATTTTCTTTTCATCTTTTTAATATAACAGTATCTATATCTAATATATTTTTAATTTTTAGTTTTTCCAACAGGTATTTCTTTTGTTTACTATCTATATTTAATCTTTCTAATTTAGTTTTTGCCATTATTACTACCACCTTTTTATAAATATAATATCATTTTGAGTATATTTATATTATAACGGTTTTATAACAAAAATAGTTACTAAATCCTTATAATATAAGGTTCTAATAACTATTTTGTTTTTTGTTCATTATTTTGTCCTGTCATTTTTATATGTTCGCTTGTTTTAAAGAGATTTATATATTATAATTTACTTAGGGAAACTTAACTGTTGAGTGCTTGCCAACTTCTAATAAGGAAGGAGACTTGCTAACCATTGTCAAGTCTTTTTTTGTGATTAATTTTTCTAAAAA
>CAZWXX010000062.1:0-6898 GCA_964637865.1 uncultured Muribaculaceae bacterium
ATCTATACCATCTACTTTACTTATAGTCTCTCCATCATAGTATTCATATGTTACTATTATATCTTCTTTATTTAATGTATCTTTATCATCAACTACACTTTCTACTCCTACGTCACTATATTCACCATTCTGTTCAATACTAATAGATAAGTCTCCTGCTAGTGTGATAGTTGGTGCAGTAACATCGTTTGTCTGTCCTATGTCTTGTGTACTACTTACTACAATTCTTGCTTTAAATACTTTATCTTGTGCTTCATTTCCTGCCATTTCATCTATCCATAACTTTAATTGATATGTATTCTTACCTCCCATCTCTATTGCTACATCTTTTTCTAAAAGAAGACTACTTAAAACTTGTGGGTCACTCCACTCATCATCATTTTTCTTTATAGAATACTTAATATAAGCATGATTTAAAGCATTAGTAATGGTATTATCATTTTCTAAACTAATATCATATATCGCTTTAACATCACCTGTGTTTTCTACACTAAACTCGTATGAATTTGTCTCCATTCCTCTTGTATCACTCATAGGATAACTATTTTCCATATAAATTACTTTTTTATCTTTATATTCTATTGCAAGCATTCCAGCCTTGACGATATTTTCTTTTTTCCCTTTTAATGTTTGAAACAAAAATGCATAACTAACACCAAATACCACCATTAAAAATAAAGTAAATACCAAAAAGAAAGAGAAAAAAGATACATTTTTCTTATGTCTCTCTACTTTTTTAACACGTTTTATTTTTAAATACTTACTTTTACCCATTTGCTATCCTCCGAAAATCATAAAGTTAGATACTTTATGAGTAAATAAAAATTAACGATGATATAGCAATAAGTAAAATAAATTGACTATGATTTTGACTATTTTCAATAGTTTGCATAATTTATACTTTTGTGAAAAATATCCAGAAAATTCGACAAATATTTGACTATAAATAAGAACTTTTGTTCCTTACTTGTTAATTTTTTTCTATAAAACATGAAATATATCATTGTAAATTAATTTAACTTATTATATAATTTATACATACTAAACAGAAGCTTATAAGTATTTATTAGAGGTCATAAAGTATCTAACTTTATGACCTTTAAAAAGCAAAAAAAAGAATGCAAAATGTACTCTTTCAAACGATTTTAATTTTTCAATGTCCCAATAGAAACTACATAAACACTATCTTCCCGTCGATAAGAATAATTTGTTCCAGTTAATACCATTAAGAAAGAAGGCTCTCCACATTTTTGAGTATCTACTCGCCCTTTAAATTTTATTAAATTATTAGCCGCTTCTTCTATATGTCCAGCACCTAATTTTATTTCAATCGCTCCCCATTTACCACTTCCAGTCCTAAGAATTGCATCTACCTCAAAATCCTTCTCATCACGGTAAAACGACAAGTCTCCATTATAACTTTGTGTATATATTGCTAAATCTCTCATACATAAAGACTCAAACATAGAACCAAAAGTTCTTAAATCAGTTAATAAATCACTAGGTTTCATATCCAAAATAGCAGTAGCAATAGAAGGATCTACAAAATATCTTTTAGGTTTTGTTCTAATAGCATACTTACTCCTAAAATTTAAATTTGTAGCATTTATATTTTCAATCACAAATAACTTTTCTAAAGTAGTTAAATAATCAGTTAATGTCGGTCTTGAAATATCTTCTGAAAAACTATTTTTGACATCTTCTTCTAAAGTTGCAGTAGTAACTTGAGTTGATATATTTCTAGCAAGTGATCTTAAAACATTTTGCATCTTTTCTGGATTTCTCTCTACCCCATCTATCCGTCTTACTTCTTCATGAACAAGTGACTTTACATACTCTTGCGCAACTTTATATTTGGCATCAGATTTTATTTCAATTCCTGCAGGCCATCCCCCACGAACAATAATACTTGCCAAATCCTCTAAAGATAACTTAGATACACCATTAATATCTTTTCCTTCTAATATATCTTTAAAAGAAACTTCACCAGTAGACTCTTTTGACTCAAATAAACTCATAGGTCTCATAATAACTCTAGAGATTCTTCCAGTACCTGTATGCATCACATCGCCCTCACTTGGTCTAGCAGAACCAGTTAAAATATATTGTCCCTTAAGCCTAGAATGATCAACATCCATTCTAATAGAATCCCATACAACGGGGGTACATTTGCCATTCATCAAACATCCTTGGCTTATCACCAATCAAAAATAAAGATGGTTTTGTATTCTTAATTTCATCAAATTCTTGCTTTTTATCTGGATTTTGGAATTCAATAATACTTCTAGCATGATAAGAACCAGTAGTAGATTTACCACACCACTTGCATCCTTCTATGAGTACCGCTCCCATAATCTCCATTAATTCCTCTATCTCATCATCTATAATCCTAGGAAAATACCTCATAATGATTCCTCCTTTAATAGCTTAAGCATACCACAACTTTACAAAAAAAGCAATTTATGTTTTACATTTTAAGAAAAAAATATTTTACAAAAAAAGAATGCAAATTGCACTCTTAAAATCAACATATAATTATTTTAAATATTAAGCACGAGAAGAATACTTACCATCAGAAGTAGTAACCAGTATTTTTTCTCCTTGTTCAATAAATAATGGAACTTTAACAATCATACCAGTTTCTACTTTAGCATCCTTCATTGCATTATTCGTTGTATTACCACGAACAGCAGGTTCTGTCTCCACTACAGTAAACTCAACTTTATCTGGAAGATCAATTCCAAGTAATTCTCCCTCATAAAGGATAATATAAACATTCATATTCTCAATTAAGTAATTAGCACTATCACCAATTTGCTCTTTTGAAAGTTCTAACTGTTCATATGTCTCCATATTCATAAAATAATAAACATCTCCCATACTATATAAGTATTGAGAATTCATCTTATTAATATTTGCTTTTTCAAATTTTACATTGGTATTAAAAGTCTTTTCTACAATTCCACCTGTTCTAAGATTACGAAGCTTCGTCTTCATAAACGCAGAACCTTTTCCTGGTTTTACATGTAAAAATTCAATGACTTGATAGATATTTCCCTCAATAATAAGAGTCATTCCATTTTTAATATCATTTACACCAATCATTTTAAATCCTCCCTTTAAAATGGAATAAGAGAACACTCTCTTATTTTCTTCCTATTTTTAATGCCACCGTTTTTGATACTTGATATGGCTTTGTTCTTACTTTCACCTTTGTTAACTTATCCTGTTTTAAATATGACATAGGTTGTTCTTCCCATGCTTGCATTTCAATTAATTTTGAATAATCAATATTAGAAAGTAAGTTTTTATCTTCAAACATATGCTTCTCCTATCCTACTTCTTTTCTTTATGTGTTGTATGTTTCTTACATCTAGGACAATATTTACTAATTTCTAGACGATCCGTTGTATTTTTTACATTTTTAGAAACACGGTAATTTTCTTCACCACATTCTGTACAAACAAGAGTTTTCTTTTGTCTATTTCCAAGTTTAGCCATTCTAATCCCTCCTTACGTCTATAGGTATTATAACAGAAAAGATATCTTTTGCAAAACATTTTTTCATCTATTTCATATTTTTCTATATATAAAATCCATATTTTTAAGAAATTGGATACATTTCAAAAAACTTACTAGTAATTGCTTTCGTAATTTTCATAGTAACTAAACTAGCATAATTACTTCCTGTATTTGGATTAGAAGAGTTAGGAGAAGTAACAGCAATGGACATTTTAGGGTTTACACTTGGGGCATATCCAATAAAGGCAGTAGAAATAGTCTCTGTATCAATAACACCATCATTATCCGTATCCAAAAAGCTCTGTGAAGTACCAGTTTTACCAGCACCATCAAAACTATCCTCTATATACCCTCGTCCATATCCACCTGGACTATGTACAACCGCATAAAACCCTTCTTTTACTCTAGCTAAATACTCTTCTTTTGTCTCTATGGTATTCAAAACCTTTGGTTCAAATGTCTTAATAATATCCCCCCATGAAGCTTCATTCGTAGAACTTCTAACTTCTTTTAAAAGATGAGGTTGAAGTCTCTTCCCACCATTCGCAATAGTATTAATATACTGAGAAAGCTGAATTGGTGTATAAGTTTCATACTGACCCATTACAAAATCAAGTAAATTTCCGGCTTGTTTATCTTTACTAGTATACCCCAAACTCTCAATAGGAAGATCAATTTCTGTTTTTACACCTAATCCAAAAGAATGATACATCTTCCGATATTTATCAAATGCTTCTTGACTAAAAGGCATCTTCATTCCATAAGAATATTCTCGTCCTGCAATCCGCATGGCAATTTTAAACTGATAAACATTACTAGATTTCGCAAGTGCTGTAATGTCATTAATCCTACCTAATGTTTGGGAAGAACACTTTTGTGGTGCCCCAGCAATTTTCACACACTCATCCTGCATATACTCTCCTATTTTTACAGCACCTTCATTATATCCAACTAACATAGAAGCGCCCTTAACAACCGAACCTGGTGTCATAGGAGAAGTTAATAATTGAGGAGAATAATCTTTAAGCTCATAACCCTCTCCACTTTTAACAGCCTGCCTACCAGCCATCGCTAAAATTTCTCCCGTATTTGGTTCTTGTATCACTACAAAACTATGATCATAATAATTGGTATTAGGCTCACTTTTGGCTTTCATAATCTCTTCTCCTAAAATTCTCTCTACTTCTTGTTGTAATTTAATATCAATAGAAAGCACAATATCATTACCACGACGTCCTTCTTTTAAAAGCTTAAGTTCATGCCTATTTACAACTTGATAAATATCTTTACTTCCATGTAAATCCTCTTCATATTGTTTTTCTAAATAAGAAAGCCCTACTCGATCATTAAGCGAATATCCCAAAGAAAGATAATACTCCTTCTCATCCAAAGGAATTCCAGAATTACTACTAGAAACTGTTCCTAAAAATGTTCTAAACGTATCCCCATAAGGATAAACTCTCTCCCAATCAAGTTTTACATTAAATCCACCCAAACTTTGATTATTCTCTGCAATATAAGCATATTCTTCCTCTGTCACATCCTGACTTCTGATGACCTTTTCATCATAAGTATAGCCTTTATTCATTAAATAATATAAGTATGCTGCCTTATTATCTTCTTCACTAAACTTTAAAAGATCGGAATCTTGAATCCTACTAAGTTCCATCTCTTCTATTTCATGATTAGAAATCTCTCTTGCATGATAACGCCTCCATTCCTCTTCAGTAATTAGTTTTTTCACTTCATTAGGATACTTAACTAAATAAAACTCTCTCTTATTTCTATCCTGTAACTTAGATGAATCTAATTTTAAATAAGGAGAGACTAAATAAGCAAGTTCTATTTCTTCTTTGGTTGTCGTCTTCTTATCTTTTTTATAATAAATTGTTTTAACAGCTTTATTATCTACAATAACATTCCCATTTCTATCATAAATTCTTCCTCTAGGAGAAGAAGGTCCTTCTACTTTTGTATAAGTTAATTCTTTTAAATTTTTTTGATAAGTTTTTTGATCAATTACCATAATATGACAAAGTTTAAGAAAAACAAAGGAAAAAAGAAAAAAGATAGCAACCATAAAGATATAAAATCTACGTTTCAAAACTTTTTCTTGGACTGGTCTTTTTTTAATCCTTTTATGTATTTGTATTTTCATATTGTCATCTCACTTTCTAAGTTTCATATATTATATAAAGGAGTGTATTATGTACGATAAATTAATTGAAAACTATATAAATATGTTAACGGAAAAAGATATAAAGGCTTATATTATAAAAGAGGGTGCAACGGCAACGGATGAAGAAGTAAAAATAATTTATCATTTTATACGTAAAAATTATAAGGAATTATTAAAGCCAAATGGTATGGATACATTAAAAACCATTAAACCTTATCTTAGTATAACTCTTTATGAGGAAATAGCCAAGAAATATCTTACGACAAAAAACAAGTTTTTTTAAACCTGTTTTTTTATTTTATCAATTAGTTTGGGATCAAACTTTTTATTTTGAATCATTTCTATTTCATAGCGATAGGGAGCAAAAGTCCCATCAACATAAGGTGTTTCTAAGATTTTAGGAATATTTTCAATTCTTTTATTATAAATAACGGAAAGAAGGACATCAAATCCAATGGTTCCAAAGCCAATATTTTCATGTCTATCTTTATGAGAGGAAAGTGGATTTTTACTATCGTTAATATGAACACAACCTACATAATCTAGTCCCATAATTTGATCAATTTCATCTAAAATAGCATCGAATAAAGAAATATCATATCCGGCATCATTCAAATGACACGTATCAAGGCAAACTCCAATACGTTCTTTATCATGTACACCATCTATAATCTCTTTCAAATCGTAGAAGTTAGAGCCAATCTCCGTTCCTTTTCCAGCCATTGTTTCTAAAAGAATAGTAACTTTACTATCTTTTAACACTTCATTTAAAGCATAAATAATATTTTTTATCCCCCGTTCTCTGCCAAGTCCCACATGACTTCCAGGGTGAAGTACAAGAAAATCAATTTCTAACTGTTCACATCTTTCTAACTCTTGTTTTAAAAACTGAATAGAAAACTGATACTTATCTTCATCTTTATCATTAGCAAGGTTTATAATATAAGGAGCATGAACAATCACTTTTTGATAACAAAGTCCCTCTTTTTTCATAAGTTCTTTCGCTTCTTTTACTTTTTCTAGATCAATACTACCTCTTACTGTATTTTGTGGTGCACCTGTATAAAACATAAAAGTAGTAGCACCATAAGAGAGAGCTTGCTCCAAACTACCAAGTATTTGACTATCTTTATTATAATTAACATGACATCCAAGTAACAACATAATAACCTCCATCTTCCAAAAGAAAAACCTAAT
>CAZWXX010000063.1:0-6851 GCA_964637865.1 uncultured Muribaculaceae bacterium
TTATTGAAATATAAAAGAAAAATAGATGGTAGTGTAAAAAACATTACACACTACCAATAAAATGAAGGAGTGAAATGTATGAAAAAAGAGACATTATTTGAAATTATTTTGGGAACAATCGGAGGATTAGTTTTTGCAGTCGGTATGTGTATGTGTTTAATACCTGAATGGGATTTACTAAAAGCTGGAATAGTAGTTGCACTAATTGGATTTATCATTCTGCTTTGTATCATACCTGTATATCGTGCGAATCATCCAAAAAAATCACATGGTAAAGTAAACTGGGGAATCGTGTTTACTTGGATGATAGGTATTGTAGGTGCCTTAGTGATGGGATTTGGTATGAGTAAAGTTATGGTAGGAAATCCAAGCCAAATGGACTTACTCATTGGAATTGGAACAGGTATTGTAGGACTTCTTATTTGTGTACTTAATTATCCAATCTATTCTTATTTAAAAGGAAACAAAGAATAATTTAGGGTGTTGGAGATTATAAAAATCTCCAATTTTTATGTTATTATGTAGATAGGGTGATGTTATGAAAAATAAAATGAAAAAAATTCTATTTCCAAATCATACCATTGGATTTTTAGCCTTCAATCTCGGATTCGGGTTACTCATTTATGTCTTTTATAATCATTTAGAAGATACACCAATCGCATATATAAGCTATGCATTATCCTTTTATGCTTTGATCATTTTTTGTATCTGGTTTTATAAAGCTTGTAAGTTTAGTAATAAATGGGTTAAAAAGAGTAAAATGTATCAAATCTATCAAAAAAATTTTCTCACAGTTACAAAAATCACAATGTATTTCTCTTTTGTTTTTCATCTAATCTATGGCTTATTTCATTTAGGAATTGGAATCTATTATATGTCTTGGTGGTTTATTACTTTTGCGATTTATTATTTACTTTTATGCTTTATGCGAATCAATTTAGTCAAAAATATAAACAACGCAGAAAAAGAATATCAGAAATTAAAACATACAGGAGTGATTTTATTATTTCTTAATTTGATATTAGCTGGAATTATTATTTTGATCATAAAACAGGATCAAATCATTGATTATAATGGATTTTTAATTTATTTGGTGGCATTATATGATTTCTATTTGATAATACGTGCCTTTGTCAATGTCATACGATATCGAAAAAATCATAGTCCTATTATTGCTTCTAGTAAATGTATTAATTTAACAGTTGCGATGATTTCTATGATTTCACTTGAAGTGGCTATGATTTATCAGTTTGGAAATAATGATAATCATTTTAAACTGATTATGACTGCATGTACTGGTTTTGGCGTATGTGCAATTAATTCCTGTATGGCAATCTATATGATAATAAAAGCAAATAAAAATTTAGCGGTGAATTATCAGAAATGATAATTTTTTTGACTTATATAAAATTTATGATATAATACGAAGTATTAGGAGTTGATTAGATGGTTTATAATGACACACATAAATTTGTTGCAGTGGTTAATAAGAATTTGGAAATTGGAAAAGCTATGAATGCCATCGCTCATTCGTGTGCTGGGTTAGTTGGAATGGCTCCAGATGAACTAAAAGAAAAAATGAGCTTTATTGATTTTGTGGATAAAGACGGGCAAGTACACAAAAGCATATCCGGACTTTCTTTAATTGTACTAAGAGGAAAAAATAGTGAAATAAAAAAATTAAGAAAAGATTTTATTGAAAATGATATCTTATTTACTGATTTTACCGAGACTATGACTGGAGATACTTACAAAGAACAATTGGACAAAACTCTCGAAACTTCTAATGAAGATATGAATTATTTTTGTATTGTAGCAATTGGAGAAAAGGAAATAATAGATCCTTTAACTAGAAAATTCTCTTTATGGCATTAATGTGCTTTAAAAAAACAATAAGCTTGTCAAAAAGTCGTTTTTATGTTATGATGAATATGTCAAGGAAACTTGCATAAAATAAAAATGGAACATCCAATATTGCAGTGTTGAGTGTTGCCACAAAATTTGGTTCACCTAATCAAAGCAAAGCTAAGTTAGGTGATTTTCTTTTTATATTAATACTATAAATAGTAATAATACTAATAGGAAGATAAGAATTACTAAAGATAGAATTAAAAAATCTTTCTTGTTCATTATATCGCCCCTTCTTTAATGAAGTTTAGCAATCACCCAACTAGTAAATGTTCCAAATATATTATGGCAAGTATTTGTTCTTAAAACAATAATTTTATACTAAATTTTGCCAATTTAGAAAAACACACTTGTATATTAGCAAACAATATACTACTTACATAGTGTGATATCAAAAATTGTTAATTAAATAATAATCTTATTTTTGGAAAGGTGAAGTAGATGAAAAAGATTGTATTAGTTACTGGAAGTACGCAAGGAATAGGTCTTGCAACTGCAAAAAAATTATCAGAAAACAATATTGTTATTATAAATGATAATAAAGGCATTGATGATAATTTTATAAAGGAAAATTTTGCGGAAAATGAAGTTTTTTATTTTAAAGCCGATATTTCAAATTCTAATGATTTGGAATCCCTAAAGAATTTTATATTACAAAAGTTTAGAAGATTAGATATGGTTGTTGCACATACTGGAATTATCCCATTACCCTGTGATATTGATAATATAACTCCAGAAAACATTGATAAAACTATTAATGTCAATTTAATTGGAACTTTTAATACTTTAAAAATCTTTGGTACTTTAATTAAAGATACTTCAAAAAAAGGTTCAATAGTTACAACGGCAAGTGTAGATGGAATAATTGGAGAACCTTATAATGCTATATATTCGGCCACAAAGGCAGGAATAATTTCTCTAACTAAATCATTTGCTAGATATTTTGGTGAAAATATTCGCGTGAATTCCGTAGCACCAGGACTTATTGATACACCCCTTACTGCAAGTACAGGAGAGGATCCTAAAGCAACTACTGATTATTCTATTATTCAAAGAATGGGAACTGCCGAAGAAATAGCTAATGCTATAAACTTTTTATTGTCAGATGAAGCATCTTATATAACTGGGCAAATTCTTGCTGTTGATGGTGGATTTACTTTAAAATAAAAAAGTTATTGTACATCCTCCCAAATGTCATCAGTAAATTATTTATAGTTTAGCTCTTGAAAAACAAAGGATTTATCGTGCCATTTAGATTATGATATGAAAATATAATAACACCCATTTCTATAACAAAGAAACGGGTGTTATATTATAAAAATATATTTTGCTAAAGAGAAACTAGCTATTTTAATTTCAGGAACAAA
Source organism: uncultured Muribaculaceae bacterium (assembly GCA_964637865.1). Classification (GTDB taxonomy): domain Bacteria; phylum Bacillota_I; class Bacilli_A; order RF39; family UBA660; genus MGBC119817. Next base: position 3,276 of record CAZWXX010000063.1, read on the forward strand.
ATAGTATTTAGTATTCTAAATATGAAGAAATATTTCCATTATTCAGCCAACTCTTTTTCCTTTTTTTCTATAAATATATGATAAATAATAAGTAAAAGAATCATACTAGTACAAATACTTCCTGATAGAATCAAGCTATTTTTAATCATTTTATTGAAAAATTCAAAAACATAAATAATTTCTTGTTTAAAAATAAACTGATTGATAACATGTAATAATAAAGTAACCAAAATAGAGATCATACTAGTAATCAAAATAGTAATAGTATTAATTTTTAACCATTTCATCTTATCCCATCGTAGTACCACAATTCCTAAAAATGAAATGATACTAATAACAAGTAGAATCACTTTTAATGTAGTACTGAAAAAGAAACGAAAAACATCTAAGGACACTTGTTCATCCGGAGTAAGAGACTGAGAGAGTGTATTAATACTTTTAATATCATCTAAATAAGTACCTGCATTTTCATCAAGTTGTTGTAAAATCTGTTCCTTTTCTTTCTCTGAAATAGAATACTTTCCACTCTTATTAACCTTATCAATAGCAGTCTCTACTAATTTCTTTAATTCTTCTTCTGTAATAAATTCTTGCTCATGACCAGTAATAATATAATCGGACATATTACTAATAATATCTGCAGTCACTTCTTTTAACTCTTTACTTTTGAAAAGTTCTAAAATAATATCCTCTGAAATATTTGTATGATTCCCATCTAAATTACTAGAATTTAATTCATTATGAATAATATCTTGAAAAAAATTATTTTGTTCCATCTCAGAAGAATCCATATTTAAAATGAATTCTTTAATATTATCTTTATGAAAAGAATGACTAAATGGTATTAAAAACAAAAGTGATAAAGAAGAACATGCTAACAACAAAATAAATATAACTACCAAAAAACTCTTTAAAGATTTTCCCAACATAAACACCTCTTTCTAAAAAAGATTATAACATTAACTCCTAGATTAGACAAATAATAATGTTTATGATATAGTAAAAATAGAAAAATAAAGGTTGGATGAAAAATGAAGGATAAAAACAAAAGATTAGCGCCCTCTATAAAAGAAGGATTAACAAAACAAGATGTACTTGCCCAAAAAGAAGCAGGAAGAATAAATACTCTCTATGATGATAATGGGAAAAGTATGAGTGATATTATAAAAAGTAATGTTTTTACTCTTTTTAATATAATTAATATAATATTAGCAATTGCAATTATTTGTGTAGGATCTTTCAAAAACTTAACATTTATGGGAATTATCATTTTAAATACATGTATCAGTATTGTTCAAGAGCTACGTTCGAAATCTGCACTGGATAAATTGAAAATTCTATCAAACAAAAAAGCCAAGGTCATTCGCGATCAAAAAGAAGAATGGATAGAACTAGAAGAAATTGTCTTAGATGACATTATTGTCTATAAAATGGGAGATCAGGTAGTAGTAGATTCTATCATAAAAGAAGGAGAAATTCTAGTAAATGAATCATTTATTACAGGAGAAGCAGAAAATATTTTAAAAAGAGAAGGGGAGATGCTATTATCTGGTAGTTTTATAGTAAGTGGAACCGCCACTTGTCAAGTAGAACATATTGGGCTAGATAATTATACAGCAAAAATTTCTAGTGGTACTAAATATCTAAAACCGGTCTCTTCTGAAATCATGCGTTCTCTAAATAAAATAGTACAGACCATTTCATTTTTAATTGTACCAGTTGGAATACTGCTATTTGCAAAACAATTATATTTAGATGGGAATACCATAGAACATGCAGTAGTATCAACAGTAGCGGCACTAATTGGAATGATTCCAGAAGGCTTAGTACTTCTTACTAGTACAGTATTAGCAGTAAGTGTAATTCGTCTTTCCAAAAGTAAAGTTTTAGTACAAGATTTATACTGTATTGAAACACTCGCAAGAGTAGATACCATCTGCTTAGATAAAACAGGAACCATTACAGAAGGATCTATGGAAGTAGTAGATATCATATCTTGTGATGAGAAAGATTATAAAGAATTACTAGGGAATATAATACATGAGCTAGATGAAGAAAATCCAACTGCCCTTGCTTTAAAAAAGAGATTGAAATCAACAGGAAAACTACATATAAAAGAAAAAATTCCCTTTTCATCACAGAAAAAATATAGTGGAGTAATCTCCAAAGAAGGTACTTATTATATAGGTGCTCCAGAATTTGTTTTGAAAGAGAATATAAAAAAATATCAAAAGAAGGTAGAGGAGTATAGTAGAAAATATCGTGTTATAGTACTTGCCCAAGAAAAAGCGAAAAAGAAAGAAGCATTAGCCTTTATTTTATTGCAAGATAAAATTAGAGAAAGTGCCCACGACACATTAGAGTATTTCAAAAAACAAGGTGTAGATATCAAGATTATCTCAGGTGATAACCCATTAACGGTTTTAAATATTGCAAAACGGGCAGGAATCGATGAAAAAGCCCAAGCAATAGATGCCTCTACTTTAAAAGATGAAAAATCTCTAACAGAATCTATTAGCAAATATACAGTTTTTGGACGCGTTGCTCCAGAGCAAAAGCAAGACTTTGTAATAGCACTGCAAAATAATCATCATGTAGTGGCTATGACAGGAGATGGTGTGAATGATGTGTTAGCATTAAAAGAATCTGATTGTTCTGTTGCCATGGCAAGTGGAAGTGATGCTACTAAAAATGTAAGTCAAATAGTTCTTTTAAACTCTGATTTTTCATCCATGCCTAAAATTGTTGCAGAAGGAAGAAGAACAATCAATAATATAGAAAGAAGTGCTTCCTTATTTTTAGTAAAGACAATTTATGCAACACTGCTATCTTTAATATTTCTATTTATTGATATGCCATATCCCTTTATACCAATTCAACTAACACTAACGAGTGTAGTTACCATTGGTATTCCATCTTTTATCTTAGCATTAGAACCAAATAAAGAGTTGGTAAAAGGAAAATTTTTACCCAATGTCTTAAAAAAAGCAATTCCTCCAGCTCTAACGATTGTATTAAATATTTTAGTAATCTTCATTGCTAGTAATATGTGTACACTAACAACAGAACAAATATCTACACTCTCAGTAATTGTAACAGGTTATACATCCTTTATATTACTATACAAAGTATGCTCTCCATTTAATCTACTTAGAAAGACTTTATTTACTACAATGTTTATATCATTTATTATAGGACTTTTCTTATTAAAGGATTTATTTTCTTTTTCTAATCTAGGCGTATCCATGATAATAATCATAATAATTTGTATTACTTTATCACATGCCATTTATTCCTTGATAGAAGACACTGTAAATAATGTCTTAACATATATAAAGAAACATCATCCATCTTTATGAGTTGACAATGAAACAAAAAAACGCAAAGTCAAATTTTGCGTTTGTTTTTATTCTGGCGGAGCAGGAGGGATTTGAACCCTCGCGCCAGTTGCCCGACCTACACCCTTAGCAGGGGCGCCTCTTCAGCCTCTTGAGTACTGCTCCATTTAGGATAATACTAATGCATCCGTACTTATAATATTATCGTAATTCCACTGTAATGTCAATAGAAAAAAGT
>CAZWXX010000064.1:0-6769 GCA_964637865.1 uncultured Muribaculaceae bacterium
CATATAGGGAATATCATAAAATATCTTCATCTATCATCACCTATTATATACTATACCATAACCAGTAGAGAAATTCAAATTGTTTTTCATTTTTCATTTTTTACTCTTACCAAGCAAATTCTAATATATAGAAAAAGAAGTATACTCATTTTGAATATACCACCTTATCAAAAATATAATAATTTATTTTAATGAATTATTCCGCTTCTATAGAATAAACAGAAGCACACTTTTTATCTCTACCAAAGCGTTCAAATTTAACAATACCATCAATCGTTGCAAAGATAGTATCATCTTTACCACGTCTAGCATTTGTACCAGGGAAAATCTTAGTTCCCCTTTGACGATATATAATAGATCCAGCAGTTACAAACTCACCATCACTAGCTTTCGCACCTAATCTACGACCTGCAGAATCACGTCCATTAGATGTAGAACCTTGCCCTTTGTGGTGAGCAAATAGTTGTATATTTAACTTTAATAACTCCATAGATTTTTCCTCCTCACTTTACCTGAATATTATTTGGATAATTTACTTCTAGTTCTTTAAGTAAACTAAGCATGTTACGAATTAACACTTGTACTACTTTATCATCACTCTTAATAGTAATATCCATACCTTTTTTACTAACAATATAACTCAAACTATCTTTATCCAAAGCTAAAATACCATTTATAGTAGTAATTACAATACTACTAACAGCACTACAAACAATATCATGTCCATAATCATCATACATTGCATGACCCAAAACTTTTACTTTAGAAAAAATAGGACCATTCTTCACTGTTTTTACTTGTATCATGCCTTTTTACCCATTAATTTTTGTAATTTTTACTTTAGTATATGGTTGTCTATGTCCTTGAGTTTTGCGATTAGATCTTGACTTATTCTTATACTTATAAATTCTAATCTTTCTCTGTTTACCGTTTTTTACTACTTCACCAGTAACTACTACACCCTCAAGATAAGGACTACCTATTTTACTATCAAGCATTAACACTTGATCAAATGAAACAGTATCACCAACTTCAGCATTCAATTTTTCAACAAAAATTTCACTGCCTTCAGTTACGTAATATTGTTTTCCACCAACTTTAACTACGGCGTTCATACTATAACCTCCTTTATCTATTTTGAAGACACGCTCTTAAGGTACATATATACATGTTTTTACCTTTTCAATGCGGTTTGAGCATGAAGCGTCAAACAATTTGATTCTACCACACTTTGTAGTTTTAGTCAAATACTATCTCGTATTTCATTCAAATTCTATGTCAATAAAAAGACAAATAGAAAAAATAAAGCACAAAATGCCCTATTTTCAAGCTTTACATATTAACATTTACCCCTTGCTTCTTACTACGAATTTTCTTTGCACGAAGTAATAACAAAATAATAAGAACAATAAGAATAGCATCAACAATACCAGCCACGATTGAAATATTAGTACTATTATAAAGTTCAAACTCAAATCTCATCTCAGAATCCGTCAAATTTAACAAATCCCAAACAAGCATTTTACCATCATCTGTAACTTCATTTGCATTTTGACTTAATGCTTTATAAGGAACATGAACAGAAAACTTCATATCAATATTAGCAAGCATAGAAGAATAATCAATATTTCCAATAGAACTACCATCATCCGAATCCGTAACATCAGTATTCAAATTATCTCCCATATTAGAATCAATCTGATCAGTAATCTTATTACCATCTTCAGAAACAATCTTAGCCTTATAAGTATTCTTAAAAAAACCTTTTTTTACTGTAAAAATTTCATCAGAAGTATCTGAAAGACCAATATTAGATATAATATCTTTTTCAGTACTAACACTATCAATATTAGAAATTGTTTTACTAATCTTATAGCCAACCATTGATTTTTCACTATATTTTTCTACTTTATATCCTTTTTTTTCTAACTCCTTCATATCGCTCTCTTGCATGATAGAAGAAATATCTACTCCATCTTGTTGAGACAATAATGATTGATCCACTGCTTGAATAATAACGAAATCCATACTTTTATCTTTACGAATATCCATAGACAAATCCATTTTCATACAACCAGTAGTAAAAATAGAAAAAAGAACCAAAACCCCCATCATTTTTAGTTTTCTCATATCTTTCACCTCTACCTTTACCCTAATTATAAGAAAAAAAGAAAGAAATAGATAGTATGAAATAAAATGATTGACATAAATTTACATAAAGAAAACAGGTAAATACAACCTGTTTCTTCTAATAATGTTATACTTCCTGAATCACAGTAATAACCATTGGCTTTGATTCTGTTTTTTGATAGAAAAATTTTCCAAGTCTCTCACGAACACCATTTTTGATTTGAGAATAATCTACACGCTTACTATTTGGTTCAATGCTCTCTTCAATAACTTCTCGTGCTAACTCTTTAGTCTCTTCTAATAAGGTTTGATTGTCTTTTGCATAAATAAATCCACGAGTTAGTATCTCAGGTCCCCCTACAACTTGTTTCGTTTGTTTATCTAAAGTACAACAAACAATAACAATACCATTTTCTCCTAACATTTCCCGATCTTTTAAAACAAGACTTCCAATATCTCCTTGACTTTTTCCATCGATTAAAACTTCATCTACATCAACATGATCAAAACATTTCTCATTCAGTTTTCCATTAACAAACTCTACTACATCTCCATTTTGTTTTAATAAAATATTTTTAGGATTCATTCCTAAATCCTCAGCAATAGTAGCATTAGCATATTGAAAACGATATTCTCCTTTTACTGGGAAATAATATTTTGGATTCATCAAATTGATCATAAGCATTAAATCTTCTCTAGAAGCATGATGTAGCAGATGTTTTTTACTAGAAAGTACAATAGCTTCACATCCAGCAATTGCAATATCATCCATAATAACAGCAAGTCTCTTCTCAATTCCTTCATAAGCAGGCTCTGTTATAAAAATAGTATCTGTTTCTTTTAAAGTAATATATTTATCATAACCTTTAATAATTCTCTCTAAATTATTAAATGGTTTCTCCTTCTCATCAGAAACTAAGACAATAACATTTTTATCATTTAAATTAGACAAGTCCCCAATGACCTTAGGATTAATATTTAAATAATGATTCTCCATTGCCTGATAAATAGTGTCTTGCAACTTTTTCCCCATAATTACAACTTTACGATGTGTTTTACTAACCTCATCAAAAATCTCCTGAATTCGATAAAAATGAGCTGCCAAAATAGTAACAATAATTCGATTTTCATTTTTATTAAATACTTCTTTTATAAAGGAAGAAACACGATTATGAGGAGAAGTATGTCCTTCCCTTTCCGCATACATAGATTCTGCCATTAGACAAAGAACTCCTTGTTTTCCAACATAGGCAAGTTTTCCAATATCTGTCTTATAAAGTCCTGTCATAGTAGCATCAAATACAAAATCTCCCGTATAAACAATAGCACCATCCGATGTATATAAAACATAACAAAAAGCACCAGGAATAGAATGTGTTACACTAATAGGAAACAAGCTATTCTTCCCAAATTCTCTCTTTTGATGGGGTTTTAATTCTTTCAAATGTGGACTATTTCGCATTCCTTCAGGTAAATCAGATTTTACGATATCAAGAGTAAGTTTAGCACCATAAACATCAACATCACTTAAAACCTCCATAATATCAGGAATTGCACCAATATGACTCTCATGACCATGAGTCAAAAAGATTCCCTTAATTCTTTTCTTATTTTTTATTAAATAATCAAACTTAGGTATAATATAATCAATTCCTAAACTACGATCATTATCATATTTCAAACCTGCATCAAATACAAATATATCTTTGTCTACTTCTACTACATAAAGATTTTTACCATTTTCATTTAACCCACCTAAACTAAAAATTTTAATTTTACTCATAATTTACTCCTTTCTTATTATCATAATTTAAAGTTCTAGAAAAAAGACTTTCTTATTATACCATAACTGAAAAACTTATTCAATCACGAATCTTAGCCACTTTAGACAAAGCTTCTCTCGCTGCTTCTTGCTCTGCTAATTTCTTACTACTACCAGTTCCAACCCCAAGCTGAATACCATCGATTTCTATCTCTACTGTAAATGTTTTATCATGAGCAGGTCCTTCTTCTTTAATAAGATGGTAATTTAATGATTGTTGTGTTGCCTGTACATATTCTTGTAAACTAGATTTATAATCACTAAAAAATTGTTTCGTTGGATCTTCGATATAAGGAACGACAATATTCATAACAACTCTTCTAGCTGTTGCATATCCTAAATCAATATAAATAGCACCTATTAACGCTTCAAAGATATCAGCAACAATAGCTTTTTTATACTTTCCTCCATATTTTTCTTCTCCATGTCCTACTTTAATATATTGATTAAGCCCTAAATCCATAGAATATTCATATAAAGCATTTTCGCATACATAACTAGATCGAACCTTTGTCATTTCTCCTTCTGTTTCATTTTCTTGTGAAAACAAATAATCTGCTACAACCAAATCTACAACAGCGTCCCCCAAAAACTCTAACCTTTCATAGTCTTTTTTCTTTTTATGTTCATTTGCATAAGATGAATGAGAAAACGCACTCTCATACAAAGATAGATCCTTTGGCTTTATATTTAACATCTTAAATAATTTCTGCATCTTACCACCTCTCGCCTTTTCTCTTATATTATACCATGATTTTTTAAAAGTTCATCTTTTATTGCTAAAAATAAATCTTTATAGTAAAATATTAATATGGTGATAATATGAAAAAAATATTAATAGGTTTCATTAACCTTTATCAAAAAATACCAGGTCCATGGCATAATACATGTCGGCATATACCAACATGTTCTAATTATGCAAAACTTTCCATTGAAACACATGGTGTAATAAAAGGATCTTTCTTAGGAATAAAAAGAATACTAAAATGTAACCCTCTAGGAAGTAAAGGATTTGATCCAGTACCAGAAAAGATAGAAAGGACGAAAAAAATGAAATTAAAAAAATTTAGCTTAATGATACTAACAATAGGCCTTATTAGTCTCACAACAGGATGTAAACAAGATGATATGGAAGATATTAATATTATAGTTACCAATTATCCAAATGAATATATTATCTCTGAGCTATATCAAGATCATGCGCATATCGAATCAATATATCCAGATGGTATAGATATTGATACCTATAAAATTACAACAAAAATGAAAAAGAAGGTAAGTACCAAAGATCTCTTTATCTATAATGGATTAATCGAAAAAGAAAGAAATTTGGCAGTAGAATTATTAGATCTCAATAGTAATTTGAAAATTATTGATACTGCATATGTACTAGAAAGCAACTATTCCCCTGAAGAACTATGGCTAAACCCTTCTTCTTTATTAATGATGACTCAAAACGTACGTCTAGGCTTAAAAGAATATATTACTAGTACTTATTTACGTAAAGATATTGATAAAAAATATAACAAATTAAAAATCGCATTATCAGAATTAGATGCTGATTATCGAGTAACAATTGAAAATACCAAAAATAAGACAATTGTCACTAATAATAGTGCTCTAAAGTATTTAGAAAAATTTGGACTCTCTGTGATATGTCTAGATAACGATGCAACAGAAAAAACACTAAACGAAGTAAAAACATTAATAAGATCAAAAGCCATTAGTTACATTTACTTATTTGAAGGAGAAAAACTAAGTGATAATAGTAAAGAAATCATAAAGTTATTCCCTGATATAAAACCATTAGAATTGCACAAAATAATGAATTTATCAGATCAAGAAAGAGATGAAGAAAATAATTATTTAACGTTGATGAATAAAAATTTAGAGTTATTAAAACAAGAGTTATACCAATAAAAAGTACAACTCTTTTTTATATACGATCTAACGTAATATCACCTAAATAGCCATTTTTTAAGTCATTAATAACAATAGTAGCAGTCTTTTCATAATCCGTCACTCCACCTTTCATGAGCGCTCCACGTCTTTTAGCAATAAGATCATATTCTGTTGTTAAATCATCTGATAATGTTTGAATTCCATAACGTTCTTTTAACCGTTCTGGATAAAGAAGAAACATCTTTCTCAAAATGAAACTACTAATATCAAAAAGATCTAACACTTCTTCTTTAATAGAAGAAAGAGCTGCCAAAATATGGGCATCTTCTTGATTTTCTAATTTTGGCCATAAAATTCCTGGTGAATCTAGTAGTTCAATATCTTTATGAATACGAATCCAACTAAGGCTTTTAGTAAAACCTGGACGATTTCCTACTCCTGCTACTTTTTTACCTACTAATCGATTAATCAAAGTACTTTTTCCAACATTTGGAACTCCAATAATTAGAGCACGAATACTCCTAATTTTCATACCTTTCTCAATTCTCTTTTTATTCTCTGCATCCAATACTTGTTTACTAATATGAATGATTTCTTTTACATTACTACCAGTCATTAAATCTACTGGAACAACATAATAACCTTCTTTTTTATATCTTTCTATCCACTTACTTGTTTCTTCTTTATCACATAAATCATATTTTGTCATAATTAAAATACGTGGCTTATCTTTAATTAAATTATCAATATCTGTAATTTTAGATGATTTAGGCATTCTAGCATCAATAACTTCATACACAATATCAATTAAATTAAGCTTTTCACTGATTTCTCTTTTTGTTTTTGCCATATGGCCAGGAAACCAGTTTATATTTGTCCTATTTTGTCGATTATTTTCCATCACTTTTCACTTCC
>CAZWXX010000065.1:0-6509 GCA_964637865.1 uncultured Muribaculaceae bacterium
TGTAATCTATCATCATGTAATATTTCATAAAAAGCATCAATATCACTTTCATTATATCTTCTTAAAATTAACCTTTCCGTTTCTATTATAGGGCTTAACATACTTTTCACTACTCCTCTATTTTTCGGTGTTGGCATTTCTTCAGGAACAAAGTGTTGTTAACATATTTATTACCCATTATCTTCATTGTTTTCTTCTTTATTATTATATATTAAAAATTTCCATAACCTTTTCATTTTCTTATTATATATTTACCATTCAATAATAGTTAAATTATGAAATCTTTCTGCCCAATCTGCTACTTTTTTATCATATAGTTCCTTAGAATTCGCATCATGTTTAATAGGGCGAATTGTCCTACTAAATATATCACTTAGTCCATAAGGAGCATAAACCTTAATTTGATTATTTTCTTTAGTAATTCCAATAGCATGCACAGTAGCGATCCATTTACTTATTGCATCTTCTTAATTTTTATATGGCTCAACTTTTTCTCCCTGTCCATGTTCCATTTTCCATAGATGCATTCTTGCTTCGTTCGAAACATCTATCTCATAATTAAATCCTTTGGATTTAGCATATTTATTAATAATATTATAGTATTCTAAATCTTTTTCTACACTTAAATCATTATTATTAAAATAAATAACATCTATATCCTTAATGCCAAAATTTAATTCTCTATTATCGTAATAATTCCAAATTGTTTGAAAAATAGAACCTGCCGCTATATAGAAATTAGGTAGATTTAATTCAGATATATAATCTAACATTTCCATTAATTCTTTATTTTTCTCTAATATCGAAATCAGTATATTCAATTGGTCATTCATATTTTTATATTGCATAATTTTTCTCCATTAACCTTTTTCATTCGTCTATATAAATTTTTAAGAACATTTGTCTTCATAATAAAATCCAATATTCTTTCATTACTATTTCATCTACATTAGCAAAATTTACATTTCTTTGGACATTCTAATTTTTCTTCTAATTCTGTAATATTATATTTATTCATAATTCATCCTCTTCACTTATGTATATACTTATTTAATTCTAATAAAAATTCTTGCTCTGATAACTTACTTAAATACTTGTCAAAAGCTAAAGGGAAATTCGTAATCTCTGCTTCCATCCAATTTTCTATCTTGTAATTGATTAAATTCATCTTCTGAAATTTTCTTCTTTTCTACAATAATATTTTCTCTATCTAAAATCTCTTTTATAAATACATTATCCCTTCTTTGAATTCTTAAATTATCATTTATATAGTATCTTTCATATCTAATAGGACTACTAATATCAATATTATCTAGTGACGAAATAATAAATCTTCTAGTAAATCTCATAAAAATTACTCTCTATTTTTCATACTCATAATCCCATAAGCCTAATTTACCATTTATTTCAATAGGTTCTATCTTTTCTACATTTTCTAATTGAAAGCCATATCCATCCCAATCACCTTTATTAATGAACCCTTTATATACTATAGGGTCTTTTTTAACTAGTTCTTGTGCAAATTTTTCATCTACATATATGCAATCTGTAATACTAGCTTTTGCAATAATTCTACCAACTGGATACTCTAAATTTAAATATTGAAATCTATTCATTGCCTTTTTATCGATACCTTTTCCTGCATGAATGAATATATCACCACGATATTTTGTTTTCCAAGTTCTAAATTCATACTCTTTATAACCTTCAGCAATTAAAGTTGCCCATGGTTGTTTAATTGTAAGTACTTTCATTCTTCCCCTCCCTAAACATCAAGAAAACTATCTATAATTTCCCGTGCAGCCTTCTTTCCTGCTTCCATAGCAAGAATTACCGTAGCAGAACCTGTTACAGCATCTCCTCCAGCATAAACATGATCTAAAGATGTTTTCGTTCCATCCACATAAATCAAATTTCTCTCTGTTAAAACAATATTACTTTCTTTTAAAGCCTCATGATTCGGTCCTGTTCCCAAAGCCATAACAATCATATCACAAGGGACTTCATGATTAGAATTTAAAATCTCTCTAACCCCTTTTCTACCATCTCCTCCTTCTTCCACTAGTTCCATATCAACAACTTCCATCCCCACTACATTATTATTATCATCTACAAGTATCTTTACAGGATTTTCTAAAAAATGAAACACAATTCCTTCTTCTTTTGCATGCCTAACTTCCATAGCCCTAGCAGGCAATTCTTCCTCACTACGACGATACATAATATGAGCATCTATCCCTAATCTCTTTAAAGATCTAACGGCATCCATAGCAACATTTCCACCACCAATTACATAGGCAGTCTTAGCATGTTTCATTGGTGTTTTAGCATCTTTTCTAAAACCACCCATCAAATTAATCCGTGTCAAAATCTCATTTGCCGAAAAAACTCCACTAGCGTCTTCCCCTTGAATTCCCATAAATTTGGGAAGCCCAGCACCAGTGCCTATAAATACAGCATCATACTCTTTTTGTAAATCATTTAAAGTAATAGCATTTCCTATAGGAACATTCGTTTTTATCACAACACCCATTTTTTTCAAATTTTCTACCTGAGCATTTACAATCGTTTTAGGAAGTCGAAACTCTGGTATACCATAAGTTAATACTCCCCCTGCTTTATGTAAAACCTCATATATAGTAACATCAAATCCTTCTTTGGCTAAATCATAAGCACAAGCAAGCCCTGCTGGACCACTTCCTACTATAGCAACTCGTTTATGATTTTTAGGAACTTTATTTAAGACTTCAAAATGATTCTTAAGAGCCTCATCTGCAACATATCTTTCTAAAGAACCTATCGCAATAGAATCCCCTTTAATCCCTTTAATACATTTAGCTTCACATTGCTTCTCTTGTGGACAAACTCTCCCACATATAGCAGATAAGGAAGACGTATTACTGATAATATGATAAGCTTTCTCTATATTATCCTCTTTTAACGCAGCAATAAACTCAGGTATCATAATATTAACAGGACATCCTTCAACACATTTAGGCACCTTACAATGAAGGCATCTACTTGCTTCCATCAATGCCTCCTCTTTAGTATAACCAAACTCTACTTCATCAAAATTCTGATTTCTTATATGAGCTTCTTGCGTTCTCATTTCTATTTTTTTCATTCCATCCATTTTTTCAACTCCTAATTCTTTTCTAAAGATTCTCTCATCTGTTCCCACTTTTCTTTTTCTTCTTCTTTATAAATATTCATTCTCTTCATAGCCAAATCAAAATTCACTTGATGACCATCAAATTCTGGACCATCAATACAGGCAAATTTTGGCTTTCCCTCTATCTCACATCGACATGCACCACACATACCACTTCCATCCACCATTAATGGATTTAAACTTACAATAGTCTTTATATGATATAAAAAAGTAAGTTCAGAGACATTTTTCATCATAATTAATGGTCCTATAGTAACACATAAATCATAGTTTTGAATTTCTCTTTCTAATACATCTGTTACAAATCCCTTCTCACCATAAGAACCATCATCTGTTACATAAAATACGTTATGTGAAACTTTCTCAATTTTATCTTGAATAAGCAAAAGTTCTTTTGTTCTAGCTCCATAAATAACATCAATATCAAAACCATGTTCCGCTAAATATTTTACTTGAGGATAAACAGGAGCTATCCCAACACCACCAGCAACATAAACAATTTTTCTATTTTTAAACCTTTCTGGTTGAGCACATATTTCATTTTCCTTTCCAAGCGGTCCTACCACTGCAAATACTTCTTGACTCATCACAGATAATTCCTCTGTAGATGCTCCTACTACTTGATAAATCAAGGACAAAACATTCGTCTTTTTATCACAATCATAAATAGTTAAAGGAATTCTTTCACTATCCTCCTTTGCCATAATCATAACAAACTGACCTGGCTTAGCATTCTTCACCACATCAGAAGCAACAATTTCCATCAAATAACAATTTGAATTCATTTTTTCATTCTTCAATATTTTAAACATTTTAACACCTTCCTTTTATATTATAACATGTATAGATATCCACTCAATAATAATATTTTTTAACTTCTCTATCCCCAATATACACTACGTACATTTGTTTGTCAATTGATTTTAACTATTTTATTAAAAATCCCAATAAAAAAATCATCCTACTCTAGTTTTCACTAAAAATTTATAGAATGATTATTTTTATAGTTAGTTAGTATTTTTTGAATGATTCCTTCTATTTTTTCTCGCCCCATCTTGAAAATGGAAAAATAGTAAATATTGCATGTCCTTTAATTCTTTTTTTAGAAATAAACCCTAAAACTCTACTATCTAAAGACTCAACCCGATTATCTCCTAAAACAAAGTAAGAATCATCAGGAATTTTTTTACTATGAAAAGATGACAAATCAAAATCATCCGTTTCTTCATGATAAAAATTTTCTTTTACATATTTACCATTAATATAAAGTTTCTGATCCTTATATTCTACTTTCTCGCCTGGCAGTCCAACTACTCTTTTTATAATATCTTCTTCATCTAAATGAATAACAACAATATCAAAACGTTTAATATCATGAAATCGATAACTAACTTTATCAAGCAACATAATATCTTGATTTTGTAGTGTTTCCTTCATAGAAGGACCATTAACACGAATAGGGGAAATAACAAATGCTTTAATGAGCACCACAACAAATAAAACTGCAAAATAAGGCCATCCCTCTTTTATAAATTTTCTCATAATGAATAAAAAAATAAGGCTTTGGCCTTATTTTTGTCCTCTCTCTTTGATTCTGTATTGACCAACATAATCTTTTAAGAATGTTAATTTTGCACGTCTTACTTTACCTTTACGTACTACTGTAATCTTAGCAATTTTAGGTGAATTTACTGGAAAAGTCCTCTCAACTCCAACACCTGCTGAAACTTTACGTACTGTAAATGTTTCAGAAACAGAACCACCTTTTCTAGAAACAACAATTCCTTCAAATGCTTGAATACGTTCTCTTTTACCTTCGATAATCTTTACATCAACGCGAACAGTATCACCAACACGAAATTCAGGAATATCATGTCTCATTTGTTTCTCATTAATTTTGTCAATTACGTTCATAGATTTACCCTCACTTTCTTATAACCAGAGATCATATAAAATTTTACAGCGGATCACTTCTTTTGACGTTTCTAATTATAACACAACATATGCATATCATGCAACAAATATTTAACATTTTTATAAAGCCAAAGTAACACTTACAAGCCCATAATTACCTTTATCATCTTTCTGAAAAGTAAAACGCATCGTTTCTAATTGATTCTTTACCTTCTCATAATCATACTCAGTAAACTCTCCTGCTTCCTCCCTAGTAATAATAGAATGATCCCCTTCCATAGCATCTTTTGCACTTTGATAATAAGAAAGAGTCTCTTCACAAGTACCATTACAATAACTAGCATAAATAACATTTACATCTACCTGATATTCTTTTTCATCATATACCTTTCCATCTACATAAAAACTATGAGTTGAAAAAGAAGAAATACCATCATGAGAATGTTCTCCATCCAGTGTATAAACTTTTCTAGTATCATCATAAATATATAAATTCCCATCCCCCTTTTCACATAAAATATCTTCATATGAAATATTACAATGTTTCCCAAAATAATACTCTACATTTTTCTTTAACTCGCTTTGCATAAACTCTCTACGATTAAGCTTTTCCATATTAGAATAAGCAAACAACAACTTTTTCTGATTAGAAAGCTGAAAAACAGAAGAAATAGGGTACTCCAAAGACAAATAAGTATTGTAATCATCAATTTGCTCTAAAAGCATCTTCTCTTCCGCCATAGATAATGGACGAACAGTCTTCTCTTTTTTAATCTCTTTTTCCGAAATATCCCTAGACTCTAAAGTCTTCTTTTTGAAAAGCAAACTAGGTAAGAAAACCTTATCATAAACAATATAAGAACAGTTAATAATAAAGAACACAGTCAAAAGAAAAATCCATATCTTCTGTCCTGTACTAACCTTTTTCTCTCTCATAACACCCTCCAACTCTATCCTGCTAACACAAAAGGACGATTCATAGTGCCATCTCCACTTTTGATTTTAGTTAAAGGAGCAAGAGATACACTAGGACGAACACCATACAAATTGCTAACACCACCACTACTACTATACAATGCACCACTTGAATGTACATATAAACTGTCTGCACAATAAGTACTGAAAACAGACGGTGATAAAGACCACCAAAATTGGTTTGTATATAAATAGTAATTTGAATTACCATTATCTATACCACCTGCTAACATAACTTCATCTGCCGTTAAAAGTGCCACTGGATAGTTTAACAAACCATTCCCATTCTTGACATTCACTGTAAACTGATCATCATAATTTGTACATCTCAAAATTGGTTTTCTCGTTGTATAAATTCTGTCATATGCCTCAAAATACGTATAATTTTCCCCTACTCTAGAACTTCGATCATTACACCAGATGGCGTCTTCCAACCTTTCAGTATAAT
>CAZWXX010000066.1:0-6492 GCA_964637865.1 uncultured Muribaculaceae bacterium
TTAAAACTCAAAAAGGCCTAGCTATATAAGGAAAAAAGTGTTCCGAAAGGCTATTTTTTTGCATTTTTCAGTGCATATTTTTGTTGACAATTGTCGAGCGTATGCTATAATGTAATTGTATTGTAAAGGATATCGGAGTGTATGCAATTGTAGCAGTACAGGTAAAATGAAAAGGGGTACTTAGGATGGAAAAGAAAGTAAAGTTAAGTACGCAGAAAGTAAGGCGTGAGAGGAAAACAAGAAGAATTATTATTGTCACTTTACTTTTAATTTTATTACTATTAATACTCTTCTATTTTGCCATAGGTATTATTTATAATAATGGAAATTTCAGCATAACGTTAGACAAAAATCTTTATTTCGACAAAGGATTAATTATCTATGATGATCCCGAATATAAAGTATATCGTTCTGAATTACTGACACCTTCTCCATCAATGTTTGACAATATCTCATATAAATGGCTTCCTGAAGATATTGACAGACAAAATGGAGGCTCACACAATGGAAAGAACTATTTAGCTTATACTTTTTATGTGGAAAATACAGGAGATAGTATATCCGATTATTGGAATGAAGTCATTATTGACGATGTGATCAGAAACGTTGATAGTGCAATTAGAATTAGAATCTATCGAAATGGCGAAGCCATCACTTATGCGAAAAAATCTGAAACGGGAGAAAATGAGCCTAATACTACTTCTTTTGTATCAGAAGAAGTAGTATCAAGAAACTACATCAGTAACTTTAAACCAGGTGATATTGATCGTTATACCATAGCATTATGGATAGAAGGATCAGACCCAGACTGTACAGATAACATCCTAGGTGGTGAATTTAAAGTAAGAATGGATTTTAATTCTGGACACACAAAAATGAAAGAAAAAAGAGGTAAGGAAAATGAAAAAAAGAAATAGTAAACATGAAAAACGTATCAAAAAACTGATTATAAGTTCAGCTTTATGTGCTATTATTTTTGCAGTTGCAACTTATGCATGGTTTATTGGTATGAAAACCGTTAATTTATCAAGCTTTGACGTAAGTGTTTCAGCTATTGATTCACTATACTTATCACTAGATGGTGAAACTTGGAAGGATACTGTTGATATCTCAGAAGCAACTTATAATCCAGAAAAATATGTTGGTAATACCAATAGCTGGGGTGGAGATGGATTAATACCAATGTCAAGTGTTGGTAAAATTGATAATGCAAAATCAAGAATGATATTGTATGAAAAAGGAAGCTTAACTGCTAGTCCAGGTGGATATAGAATTATGGCTAGCCGTGCTAAAAATGAAGGAGAAAAAGAAGCAAATGGTTATGTAGCCTTTGACTTATTTATTAAAAATATGTCTGGTAAAGAATACTATGCAGATTATAATAAATTAAATGAAGAAGCAATTTATTTAACACCACAATCTGCAGTAAAAGTATCAGATACTGGAGCGGGTGCTGAAAAAACTGGTATTGAAAACTCAGTAAGAGTTGGATTTGCACAAATCGGTCGTGTTAAAGCAGATGCAGATGCAGATGCAATTAGACAAATAGCATGTGACTCTACAGGAGCTGTTACTACAATCTGTGATAAACGCGATGCACAAATTTGGGAGCCTAATGATACAAAACATGTAGAAAATGCTATCAATTGGTATAATACTTCATGTAAGAAGAGAACAGGAGAAGATATCACAGACGCTGCATCATACTCTGGTGCATGTAAAACAATAGCAGATGGAACAGCATATCATACATATGCAATTGGAGGAGTAATTAATCATTCAGATAAAGTAGATGTATATGATGGAGAAGATTTCAACGGCTATACAACTTCTATTGCAGCAACACCAGGTGCTGGAAAATTATATGCTTATGATTACTTTACTGATACAGAAAAGAATATTGCAGGAGCTGCTCGTCCAGAATTTATCTCACTTGCACCAAATAGTGTTACAAAAGTACGTGTATATATTTGGATAGAAGGACAAGATGTTGATAACTATGATTTCGCATCTCTTGGAAAGAAAATATCTGTTGAATTTGGATTCACAAAAGAAAAACTTTATGGTTCTGATATTGGATATGAAGGTGATCCAGAATTACCAGAAGAAGTAAAAGAACATCCAAATAAAACAGCAGAAGTATCACCATAAAAAAATAAGTAATAAGGGGATTTTTCCCCTTTATTACAATAAAATAGAAAAAGGAGAATATTATGTCAAATTCACACAATAAGAAACATGAAAACAGAGTAAAAAAACTCGTTGCAATGGTTGTATTATGTGCAATTGTTTTAGCAGTATCAACCTATGCATGGTTCATTGGTATGAAAACAGTTAACCTTTCTAAATTTGATATCAATATCAAAACAACAGAAGGTTTGTATCTATCAATGGATGGAAAAACTTGGTCATACACTCTAGATGGAGTAAAAACTCTAGACTCATATGCTAATAATACAAATACCTTTGCAGAAAAAGGATTAATTCCAATGTCAACAGTAGGTGACATGGACAAAACTTCCTCAACTATGAAGTTGTTCGAAAAAGGAAGTTTAACATCTACTCCAGGTGGTATGAGATTACTTTCTAGTCAAGTAAAAAATGCAACAATTAAAGAAGGAAATGTAACAGGAACAGAAGGAGAAGGATATGTAGCATTCGATTTATTCATCAAAAACTTATCTGGTGAAGAATACTACGCAGAAAATAATCCATTAAATGAAGAAGCAATTTACTTAACAACAAATTCTGAAGTTAAAGTATTAACAACAGGAGAAGGTCAAGAAAATGCAAATAAAACTGGTATTGAAAACTCAATAAGAGTTGGATTTGCTCAAATTGGTCGTGTAAATGCAGGGATTGATAATGAAAAAGAACTTGCTACAATTACTAGTATGACTTGTGCTGATAATGAAGAAAAAAATGTAACTGGAATTTGTAGAAATGCACAAATCTGGGAACCTAATGATACAAAACATGTACAAAATGCCCTAAATTGGTACAGTACATCATGCTTACAAAGAAATGAAGCTGGTACAGAAGTAACATCAAAAGATTCTTATGGGGATGCATGTACAGACCTTGAACTTACCAAAGCATACCCAACTTATGCAATTAGTAGGGCTTTAGATATCGACGACAAAGTAAATATCTATGATGGTGCAGCATTCAATACTTATACAAAAAATTCTACTACATATGATGAATATAAAGCTGCAGATGAGACTACAAAAGCAGGTATGAAATTAGTAGATTTCCCATACTTTACAGATACTATGAAATTAAAAACAAGTGTAAATCGTCCAGAGTTTATGACTCTAGCACCAAATAGTATCACAAAAGTACGTGTATATATCTGGCTTGAAGGACAAGATATTGATAACTACGATTTTGCTGCCCTTGGAAAACAAGTTGCAATCAATTTTGGATTCACGAAAGAAAGATATACAGAAGATGACGTTAATTATCAAGGACCATCTACTGATATTACAAATGAACCTACAACACCTCCTGTAGCAGGACCATAAAAAAGTTCGTGAAACAAGATAAAAGTAAAGTTAGCAGAATACAAATAAAGAGTGATATATAATTGCTCTTTATTTATATCTGCCAAAGGTGGTGTAACCATGAAAGATAAAAAGAACAAAAAAATGGAAGAAAATAGCACAAAAAGAAAAAAACGAGCCTTTATTATTATTTTACTTTTTGGTACACTCTCAATTTTTGCAACCTATGCATGGTTTTCAACCAACTTAAATGTAAAAGTAAAAACATTTAATATGATTGTTACCAAGAATGGAGGACTATCTATATCATTTGATGGTATCAACTTTGACACTTTCGTTGAGATATCAAGAGATGAACTAATAAGAAATTTAAAAAATAGGTATCCAACTCATAAAAATCAATGGGCATCTACTGGATTATCTCCTGTTTCAACAATAGGAATTACAAACCCGAATTCATCGACATTTACAATGTTCGAAACAGATGGAGGAGTAAGATACAGAAATAAAAACAAAACCAATGGTTTTATTAGAACAAGTCTAATAGACGAAAACGAAAGTAGAGAATTTGGTCGGTATATTGCCTTTGACTTATTCTTTAAAAATGAAACAGGCTCTCCCATTAGTGATAACCTATATTTAGATACAGGAACAGAAGTAACGATGGAAGAAGGGGCAACCGAAGAAATGAGAGGACTATTAAACTCCATTAGATTAGGCTTTGTAAAAGTAGGATCTGTAAGCCATGATGCTAGTGTGGGTGAAATTCAAAATATCGGTTGCCATAATAATTGTAGATCGATTATTTATGAACCAAATAGTAATACTCACACAGATTTATCCATAGAAAGAGCTAAAAAATATGGAGTAAATTTAGTAAATGGAGAAAGCTTTCCGACCTATGCATCCGTTCGTGATGGAGGTCCAATTTATGTGGAAAATACAGTTTCTGGAACTGCCAATATAGACTCCTCTTACTTTGCTCTCCAAAATACAAGAAAAGATGGGGCATTAGGAGAAACACTATTTGAAATACCAGATGGAATTACCAAAGCAAGAGTATATGTCTGGGTAGAAGGACAAGATATTGATAGTCTAGAAACAGACTCCATAGGTGCAGAAATCTCAATATCAATTAACTTTGTAAAAGATACAGCAGGTTATAATTAATTAGTTTTAGGAATAAAAGGATAAAAAGGTGATAAAATGAAAAAAGTAGAAAAAAAAGTGGAATTTGATTTGTCAGCGCTCAATTTAAAAGAATTAATTGAAGTATATCAAAATATAGAAGATTTCATAAAGTATATACAAGATGAAAAAATAAAATTAAAGAATGAGGAACAAGCAAATGGATAATTTTTTAGATTTTATAATAAAAGATATTGAGACAAAAAAAACACAATTTTCCACTGCACCTACTAAGACTAAGACAAATCGAAAAAAACTATATGAGCTACTAGATGTTACAGAACAAAAATATGAAAGCTATAAAACAAATATTTATAACTATTTAAAAGCAAAAGCAAAAGCATTTAATATAAAAGAAAAAGATCCAAATATCGAAGTATTAAAACAGAAGATAAAAGAATTAGAACAAATAAAATTCTTATTAAATCCTTATAATACATATTTCGAGAAAATGGGCTTTGATGTATTACTATTTCAAATTAGTAACTATTATGCTTTTAATTTTAGTTCCCTAAATACGATTATTAATGGCTTTTTAGAAAAATTTGAGCTCGCTGGAGTTCTTCTACAAAGTGATGATTTTAATTATACCTACTATGTTCATGAATATATGAAATCATTCTTAGATGTATATTATAAAAAATCAGAAAATTATAGTAAAGTCTCAGAAGTATTTGAACAAATATATTTCTTAAATCCTGAAATTATTGCACATATTGAACTAAACTTTAGGAAATTGATTGCAATGAATAAAAGCAAATTTGTAAACTATATCACAAAACTTCAAAAAGAAATTATGGAGAAACATAATATCAAAGATTATGCATCTTGTATGGAAGAGTTGAAGTCTGTCTATTCTAAACTAATAGAATCTGAAAAAGAAGACATTAATACAATTATAGAATTAGCAAAAACAAAAGAATTAGATATTGAACAATATTTAGAGGATAATAAGGTACGAAAG
The DNA here is from genome assembly GCA_964637865.1 of uncultured Muribaculaceae bacterium. GTDB lineage: Bacteria > Bacillota_I > Bacilli_A > RF39 > UBA660 > MGBC119817. Next base: position 5,659 of record CAZWXX010000066.1, read on the forward strand.
GCTGCCTTTACAACAGTAATCGCTGATCATATTGATTATCATAATAAAGAAGATATGGATGATATCTGTACTTCTCTTGAAAAGTTAAAAAGTAATATTGAAGAATATAGAAATTATATTAAATTTTTGCCAGTGATCAATAGTTTTAAAGAACAATATGAAAAGTTAATAACAGAAGAAAATAAAAATACAGAACATAAAGGTTTAAGAGAAATCAAAGAGAAAATAAGTAAAAAAGAAGAAGAACTAATGCGAATGAATCGCAAAATATTTGGCACTAAACCATTACTATTTGATTTTAAAAATGAAAATACTATAAAAACATTGAAGGTAGAATCCGTATATAAGGCAAAAGAATTATACGAATTATATAAAATATATGACCAAGAATATTTTAAAGATAAAATCATGACAACACTAGATAAAACACTATCTGTAACAGATTTATTAAATCTATACTATAGTTTTGATTACTTTAAGAAGTTGGCAATTAAAGAAGTTTATCATATAAAGTCATATGAAGAAATTGTAAAATACAGTAAAGAATTTGATGGGTTTGCAGAAGATCCATTAAACGTAGTAATGCCAGGAGTTTTAGTATTTGATGATGTTAGAATTGGAAGAATAATTGCAAATAAGTATCGTTTAAATAATATAAAAATTATAGAGGAAGATTTAAACGAAAATAATTTAGATACATTAAGTAATAAAATTTCTCTAATTCTAAGAGTAAATAGAATTGAAAATAGTAATACCACAGTAGAAAAAATATGGTTTATTACACAAGTAGAAAAAATAAATGCAAAACAAAGTGAAAGAATGTAGAAAATATCT
>CAZWXX010000067.1:0-6377 GCA_964637865.1 uncultured Muribaculaceae bacterium
AATAGCCTTTCGGAACACTTTTTTCCTTATATAGCTAGGCCTTTTTGAGTTTTAAAGTGATGAAAAAAAGTTTTATTTTTTTTCACAAGTGTATCATTATTATATACATAATTATATACATATTTTTAATTACCAATTTCTCTATAACACTAAAAAAGTAGCTACTAATTTCGCTACTTTTGTGGGTTATTTGATATTAAAGTTTTCAATTGTGTTTTTTCTTTCGTTTTCTTCCTATTTGTTGCCATTATTGAAAGTGGTTTCATCATCATAATCTATAGAATGATACATTATTTTCTCCTTTTGTTATTTATTATTTTTTACAAAATGATAAGCATCCCTACACATTTCTTCAATTCCTTTTTCTGCTTTAAATCCTAGTTCCTTAAAGGCATATGTTGGATCTGCATAGCAAGAGGCAATATCTCCAGGTCTTCTTTGGACTATTTTATAGGGAACATCAACGTGATTTACTCTTTTAAAAGTCTCTACTAACTCTAAGACACTATAACCCTCGCCTGTTCCTAGATTATAGCAGTCTAACTTAGTCTCTTTTAATACTTTTTCAATTGCTTTTTCATGTCCCTTTGCAAGATCCATTACGTGGATATAGTCTCTTACTCCTGTTCCATCTTTTGTATCATAATCATTTCCAAAAATACTAAGTATTTCTAATTCTTTATTCGCTACTTTTACGATATATGGCATTAAATTATTTGGAATATCATTTGGATTTTCTCCAATTAATCCAGATGGATGTGCCCCTATTGGGTTAAAATATCGAAGTATAGCAATGGACCATGTAGGGTCTGATGCTGTAAGGTCTTTTAAGATTTTTTCTATCATTAGTTTGGTTGTTCCATAAGGGTTGGTGGTAGATAGTGGAAAATCTTCTTTAATTGGTAGTGTTTTAGGACTTCCATAAACCGTTGCACTGGATGAGAATACTAAACGTTTACAGTCAAATTCATTCATTACTTCTAATAAGCTTAGCGTAGTATCTAAGTTATTTCTGTAGTATTTTAGAGGATCCTTCACACTTTCTCCTACTGCTTTAAAGGCGGCAAAATGGATAACGACATCTATTTTTTCTTTTTCGAATATCTTTTTTAGGAGGTTTTTATCACAAACGTCTCCTTCATAGAATGCTACTTCCTTTTTGCTAATTTTTTTTATTTTATCTATTACTTCTTTGCTTGAATTTGATAGATTGTCAATAATTACAACTTCATAACCTGATTCTAATAATACACAGGCTGTATGACTTCCAATAAAACCACATCCTCCTGTTACTAATATTTTCTCTTTCATTCTTTTTTCCTCCTTTGTTATGTTTCTTGTCTTTTATCGTTTTTTTCACCAGCATTAATTGCCATTCCGATTACAAAAATATATGATAAGATATAAACCCATATGAGCAAGATAATTAAACTAGAAATACTACCATAAAAAATATCATAATTTGCAAATGTTGCTACATAGAATGAGTAAATTTCTGTAGCAATTACCCAGGTGATGGTTGTAAATAATGCGCCATGTGTGGTTGTATTTGTGTTTATTTCTTTATCTGGGGCAATGGTATATAATAGTTTTATGTTGATATAGATTAAAAATATAGATATAGGGTATTTTAATATTTGATAAAGACTTGCTATTAATTTTACTTTTTCATTATTATTTGTATATGTTAAAAGAAGTTCTAAAATACTATTTCCATAGACTGGTACTAGTAATAGGAATACTACTAATAATACTAGGATAAAGGTCATAAAAATTGCTTTTAGTCTTCTTTTTAAGACTTTATCGCATTCTATTTTATAGATTTCATTTGAGGTAATAATCATAGAATGGGTTCCATTGGATGCTAATATGAATGCTGATATAAAGAACACTATAATATTAAAGTTTAATCCTTTTCCAGAGACGTATGTTAGTAGTGTTTGTGAAACATCTCCTGGTAAGGCAAATTTGATTGTCTCTTCTAGTGCTGCTACAGATATATTGAATGAGGAAGCAATTGTTCCTACTAATGCTATTAGTGGAATTAAGGATAAGACAAAGAAAAAAGCAAGTTGACCAGGAAGAATCCTCATCTCAGGTCTTTTTATGATATGAAATACTTTTTTTAAAAAAACCCTTACTCGCTCCATTTTTCTCATTCCTTTATTTATAATCTTCTTTATTTGTAATCATTTCTAGTGTGGCTTCATTAATAGCATCATCTAATGTCTTAATTTCATCTTCGATAATACTATAACCAACTCCTGCTCCAAACTCGTGTGGTAGTCCTTTTAACTCTTTTGATAGTTTTTTAGTATATGTTGCTACTTGTCTATCACTATATCCTACTAGATAAATTAAAAATTCATTTCCATCTGTTCTTATTATTTCACTATTTTCTAGCTGAGTATTTACAAGAATAGATGCTGCTTTAATAATTAATTGATCTCCTTCTTCATGACCATAATTATCATTTACGTATTTTACATTATTTAAGTCTACCATAACTATTGCTTGTGGATATACTTTAGATGCTTCCCATTCTGGTGTTTTGACATTTAAATAATTACGATTTTTAAGTGAAGTTAACATGTCTGTATATTTATGACGATCTACTATTTTTACTTTTTTCACTTGTTTTTTCTTTTTAATGATTAAATAGATTAATCCTAATAAGATCATTGGAATAAAGATAATCATTAAAATAATGAAATATACTTGTTCTAGTGTTGAGTCTTCTAGGATAGAAGCATTTAAGCTTTCTAGTCCTGCATTACGGTAATTATAATAAGAATTTGTATTAATAATATAATTAAATAGGTTATAAAATGCCTTATTGCTTGATTTTACCATAAATTTATAGTCGTTCATCATAGTATCTGTGTAAAGAATAGTATATTTAGAGAATTTCTTTTCTTTATAATAATTATAAATTTCTCTATCTAATACAATCAGTTTATCATCTGCATTTTTAGCAATATCGCCTACATTTTTATAGGTTGTAATATCTGATCGTGAATTGTTTTCAAAATAGTTATATAGTGAATCATCTTTTAACATCACTATTTTTTCTCCTTTTAAGCTTTCAAAGGAATTAATAATATGCTTATCTTTTCCACGTCCTAATACTACATAGTCTTCTACAAATGTTGAAAGGGTTGCTAAGTATTTTTTATTTGTTAGATTATAATAATCGAAATAAACATCTACTTCCCCTTTTTTTACAGCTTGTTCTAATTCTTTTTTACTACTATATTTTTTATATTGGAATTCAATATCTGTTAGTCTTGCGATTCTATCTATATATTCTCCTGCAATTCCTGCTACTTTTTTATTTACTTTTGCTTCATATGGATAGTTTTCTACATAACCATATACATAGTTTTTAGAAATAAGATCCGCTTTTGTTTTGGCATCTAATTTGTTCTTTTCTAGATAATAGTCTAGGTATGCATCATTATATTCTTCTATGTATTTTGTTTGTTTCCATTTTTTAAAATACTTTTTAATAATTTTATTTAATTTGTCATTTTCATTATTTAAGGTTAGGACAATCCGTTTTGTCATTTCTGGAAAGTAGTAATTAATAGAATATTTATTGTTGATGGTTTTATCTAAATACATAATGTTTGGGGTAATAATCATATCTACTTCCCCTTTTTCTAGGGCAGTGTAGAGTTCATCAATCTTATTGTAGGTTTTGTAGGAAAGATTTGTCCCTGATTTTAAATAGTAACTAATTTCTGAAGAGTCTTCTTTAAATACACCAAAGGTTATGTTTTTCATATCTTTTATATGATTTAAGCGTTGATATTCTTTTCCAATGGCAATGTAGCTATCTTTAAATATTAGTAAATCATTTGCCCCAATATTTTCATCTGCATCTAGTATGCGAATGCGATAGCTTGAAGTTGTGGCTGTACTATCTTTTAGATAAGGGATTTTATTGAATTCTATTTTGATGTTTTTTTCAAAGTCTTTAATGAAATCAAAGAAAACTCCATTTCCGTTCATTCCATATAATGGATAATCATTTATAATTTCAAAATCAACTGCTGTCTTAGCATTATCTTGGACCCATTTTTTTTCTGTTACCGTTAGTGTTGTTGTTTTATCTTCTTTGTTATAGTATCGATAAACAAAGACGAAAGCTATCAGTGCAATTAGAATTGGTATGATGATAATTAGTTTCTTTTTCATATTTATTCCACCGTTCTATCTTTTGTCCAAGAAAACTCTTCTCTTTTATGATGCTTGTAGCCAATAATCGGAAAGTCTGGTGCATCGTTTGTTTTTTGAACAAATACTTGAAAATCATAATTTTGTTGTTGTTCTTTTGTGAACTCTTGATAAGCTAGACCTGCTAATTCTTTTGCCTGATTTACTCCTAGTTCCTCTCCTACTGTTATCATGACATTTACGATTTTACCATTTATAATCGTAGACACTTTGCTTACTGTTTCATTTTTTTCTAAAGTATCTTTTAAGGTAGAAAGTTCTTTTTTCGTAATTTCTATGTCTTTGATTCCATCTAAGCGGTTTCCATAAATTGCTGTTTTCATATCTGGAAAAAAAGTATTTTTTACTTGTACTAGTATTAAAACTAATACTAAAAAGCATCCTATTGCAAGCGCTGTAAACTTATTTTTCTTTATAAAATCCATTTTATCACATCCCTAGTATCTATATTATACACTATGTTACTTCGTTAATCAATTGTCAAGTTTTAATGTTTTTTCTAACATTTTACTTGCAAGGGCTGGGTTGGCACTGCCACGAGACTCTTTCATTACTTGTCCCATCAAGTATTTAAAGGCTCTATCATGACCATTTTTATAGTCCATTACACTCTCTTGATTATTCTTTAGTACTTTTTTAATAATTTCTTCTAGATAAGCATCATCTGTGATGTTACTAATATTTTTTTCTTTTATAATTACTTCTACTGTTTTCGTTGTTTCTAGTAGTTCTTCTATCATGTCTTTTACATTTTTGTTTGTTAATGTTTTAGCACTTAGTTTGTCTACTAGTTCTATAAATTTTTCCTTAGTAAGATGAGTTTCTTCTAGTTTTTTGAAGTTTTTATTTAGATAAAATGAAATATCTCCTAAAAGAAGGTTTGAGGCAATTACAAAATCTATATTCGTATCTAAAAACTCATTTAAATAATCACTAAGAGCTCTATTTAGTAAGATTTTTTCGCTGTTTTTCTCACTAATTCCACGTCGCATATACTCTTCTTTTCTTCTTGTCGCAGTCATTGGAATTGTCTTTTTTACATTTTCTATCATTTCGTCTGTTAGATATAAATATGGAATATCCGGTTCTGGGAAGTAACGATAATCATTTCCAGTTTCCTTTATACGCATTAGAACTGTATCTTGTAATTTGTCATCAAAACGTCTCGTCTCTTCAGAAAATGTTTCATTATTATCCAGTAATTTTTCTTGACGAAGAGACTCTTTTTCTAGACTTAATTTTACGTTACTGATAGAGCCAATATTCTTAATTTCTACTTTTGTTCCAAGTGGATCAGACTCATTTTTGCGAAGAGAAATATTGGCATCACATCGCATACTTCCTTCTTCTATTTTACAATCAGAAATGTCTGCGTAGAAAAGTGTCTCTCTTAATTTTTCAATGTAGAGTTTTGCTTCTTCAGGAGAGGAGATACAAGGTTTGGTGACAATTTCTACAAGAGGGACTCCTGCACGATTAAAATCTAGTAAGGTGACATTTTTCCTATGAGCACTTTTACAAGTATCTTCTTCAATATGCATTTCTTCGATTTCAATTTTTTTCTTTTTTCCCTCTAGCTCTATTTCTACATAACCATCATAACCGATTGGGGTTCTACTCTGGGTAATCTGATAGTTTTTCGAGTTATCAGGATAGAAATAGTTTTTACGATCAAAGTGCATCTCTTTTCTAATTTTACAGTTTAGAACTAAAGCTGCTTTTATCGCTTGGTTTACCACTTCTTCATTTAATGTTGGAAGTGTTCCTGGATAGCCTAGGTCAATGACGTTGGTTAAGGTATTTGCTCCCATACCATAGCCATTTTTGGAAGGAGAAAAAATCTTGGTGTTGGTTTTTAGTTCAACGTGAACTTCAATTCCAATTGTTTTGATATAATCTGTCATTTTACTTCTCTCCTTTCGGATTTAGGTCTAGATTTAATTTTTCTTCTAGGAATGACGCCATTTGGTACATCTTTGCTTCTTCAAATGGCGCACCTATGATATGAAGTCCAATTGGCATATTATTTTTATCAAATCCCGCTGGGATATTTAGACCAGGTAGTCCTGCCATATTGACAGGGATTACTAGTACATCATCCATAAAACTTTTTGATGGGTCATCCATAGGGTCATCTA
>CAZWXX010000068.1:0-6312 GCA_964637865.1 uncultured Muribaculaceae bacterium
AGTGTAATAATCAATCCAAAGAATGAATTAAATATTACACTTATATGGTACCAGGCTGATAGTTATGCATAAGAAGGATTTTTTAATTCTCTCTTTAATCATCATTATCTTCTTACTAATTGGCCTACTTTTTACTTTTGTAAAATAGTAACCTATATAAGAAAAATAGCACTCAATCTCTTGGATTAAGTGCTTTCACATTTGTGGTAAGTGCTCAACTTAGCAGAGTTAAGACTTCCCTTTTTTATTTTATGCAAGTTTCCTTGACAAATACATAATATCATAAAAAAAGGCTTTTGACAAGCCTCTTATCCTCTAAATGGTGTCCTCGAGAGGATTCGAACCTCCAATCTTTCGCTTAGGAGGCGACTGCATTCTCCCTTATGCTACGAGGACGTATACTTTATTTTAACATAATTAATATTAAAATAAAGGTTATTTTTTTAAATTCAACTTGTTTTTTTAAGACAAGAATAGTTTTTCGCGACAATTTTGCGACACATTCTTTTCTTAATTACTATCCTACCCTCTAAAATAAAGGTTTTCTAAATACTTGACTTCATTTTGAGACTCCCTTAGGAGGCGATTACTCTATCCTGCTGAGTTACAAGGACATAACTTTCCCTTATTCTAAAGGGAAAGTTACATTTTTCAGTTATCCTATAAAATATTATTTTCCTTCTTCTTTGCAAGTAGCATTTAATTGCTCATAAGCTTCTTTTAATACAGAAACTTTTACTTTACCATTTTCTATTGCTACTTTATTATTTTCATCAATTTCTATTAATTTGTCGGTATCAATATGTTCATAATCTACTTTAGTAGTACTAATTAGTCTATTTCCTTCAATTTTAATTTTATTTTCATAGTATTTAATATTATTATAAGCACTATATACTTTTTCTAGATTATCTTTATATGTATTTAATATACTTTCTTCTTCACTTGTGATTATCTCTTCTGTATTTAGCTTTGTTACGTAACCATTTTTATAAGCAACTGTATATACGGACTCTAATTTGGTATTAGAATTAATATCTTGCTCCTTTTTGCAAACTAATTTTCCTTCTTTTTCACTACACCCTGTTAGTAATACTATGCCTAATATCAAAACAACAGTTATTATTTTTTTCATAATTTTTCTCCTTTCTTTAAATATACAACACATACATTTGGTTTTCAATATTTTTTTAGAAAATCGACTCAATATAAAAAAGACTTAAAATCTATTTAAATCTTAAATAGTTTAAGAAAAATATCATTAAAAATGTTGTAGCCGCATTTAATTCTTTTCTAATACTATACGTTTTTTCATAAATTCCTGCCACATCGTCCACTAAATCTACAACCCAACTTTCTAAATACTTTGGTGGTGTAAATGTTACTGGAAACATATGCGTTTTGATAATATCTTTTTCTAAGTCTGTTAAATTATAATATTTTGACGCATTTTCTAAAGCATATTTAGGATGACGTCTTAAAGCATGTACTTTATTATCATTTTTTGTTTCTTCCAAAAAGAAATCATGAAGAATAGATGCCCTTGTTGCTTCTTGATAATTTAATCTTAAAAATTTTGTTACTTTATAAGAATAAAAAGATACTCTCATTAAATGTTCATATCTAGTAATACCATGATGTGTAATTTGCTTTGTTTTTTGAAATTCTTCATTATTAATGACCGATTCTATTAGTGAATAAAACTCTTTATCAGATTGATTTTTATTAATCATTTATTACTTCACCCTTTATTTTAATTTATGTATGTTCTCACTTTATAATGATAACACCTTACCTATTAAATTACAATTTTTTTTATATTTTTTTGCTATTAGACACTATCACATTTCCATAAAAAACTTTCTTATTTAAGTCTGTTTCCTTATCTATAAAGTAGTTTAGTTGATATTCTTTTTCTTCTTGTGGTTGTAAAGTGGTAACTAGGATATCACCATTCATTGACAGTACTCTTGGTGTCAAATCCTGTTCATTTGTTTGCATTAGATAGTAATTAATTTGATTATTCGCAAGTATTTTATTTTTTTTCTCTGTTACTTTGTTATGATTCAGAGCGATTCTTGCTAATACTTCTTTTTTCTCACTTGTATTGTTTTTTAGTGTAAATATATATTGACCACTTCTATTTTGTTGATTAATTAAAATTTTGTCTTGGTCTTTTACGATTATTCCTCCCATATAGGCATAATCTTTTCTCATTTTTTCTGTTTGTTTTTGTAAATTTTGACGTGGTCCATACCAAAACCATGTAGATATTAGTAAAAAAAGTATTACTTCTACTATATTTCTTAGATGATATTTTATTTCCCCTTTTGTATATTCATCCATCTAATCCCCCCGAAATTGGTTCATATTATATCAGAAAAGTGTTATTTAGGCAAGAGAATCTAGTATTTTTTCTAGTTCCTTCGCATCTTCATCTGTCGTTTCTTCTTTTTCTAGCTCTTTATTAAACCAAGCTGGTAGATGTTCTTCTTTTTTCTGTTTTGGAATGGTTTTTTTCTTACTTTCCATCATTTTCTTCATCTTTTTATGTTCTTTTTCTGTAATTTTCATTGCCTCTTCTACTGTTTCAATATTTAAGCGTTTCCATTGTCCTACAATAGTTTCAATATAATTCTTATTTAGTTTTTGATTATTTATTTTTAAAACATAAGATAGTAGTACATTGATTACTCCTGGTTTTAATTGTTGATCAATTAATAGACTTTCAATTAATCTTAAATCTCTAGTAGTTGGTTCTGCACCTTTATACTTACTTTTTAAGTAATCATAGGGTGAAATATTTTCAAATGTATAAACCATTTTTGCCCATTTAGATGTATCTCCTACTTCTTTTTTTAAATATTCTGGTTGTTTTGAGTAAACTAAAGTTGGGAGTCTTCCACCTTGCTCAAATTGATAATAATTTCTACATGATTTTCTAAGCTCTACTCTATCAATTAAACCTTTTTCATTTAAAGCATTTCGCACTAATCCTTGCATTGCTAAATCATCAATTTGATAAATAAACGATAAAGCATTAATTAATTCTTTTACATCTGATGTAAAACATCTTTCGCTTATCATATTTTTAGGAAGAGAAGATATTAATAAATTGAAATCAATTTGTTCTCTTAGCGTTAAATTATTACTAGTTCGCTCTGCAATATCTTCTACTTTTTCTAGTTCTGTTATAGAGCTAGTCTTGAAAACTGTACTAAACTCTGCTGTAATATCCGTATAATCTTTTAAATTATAGTGAGGCGTTTTATAAAAATTTACTATTTTTTCATATTCTTTTTTCCCCAAATTATTATATAAAACGATATTTAAAATTGGATGAGAAAAAAATTCTTGGGGAGATAATGGTGAATAAATTAAATAAACATATTCATTAATATGTCGTTGTTGTTTCATATACGTTTTTAGAAGTCCACAGGCTTCCAATCTTTTTCTTGCTTCTATAATATGGTCTAACTTTAACTGCATGGTTGTCATTAAATGATGATGGGTCAATTCACTGCTCATGATTTTATTTTCATCTAGATCGTCTAATAATGTAGAATATAGACTTACTGCTGTATACCCTATAATTGGTTGATATAGTTTGGATATTAGTTTTCGATCATTTTCACTTAGAATCGTTTTATTTAGTACTATGTAACTATCGGCTGGTAAAATTGTTACTGATTTTCTCATCTACATCACCCACTCTAATCATATAATAAATAAAAAAAAAAAGAAAGATAAAACTTTCTAAATTCCTAAAAATGTAAGAATGGTTTGTGGCGTTATTTTGGAAAAATATAAAAGGAGAAAAGATAAAAGGAGAAAAGGGCCAAAAGGGATAATATTTTCTTTATAATTTAGATATAAGATAATAGATATGGGAAGAGCAATGAGGCTTCCCAAAAAAATAGATATCGTTCCAAGTAGAGGATCTAGTATCAGTCCAAATAGGAATAATAATTTAATATCCCCTCCTCCTAGTGATTCTTTTTTAAACATTTTATTACCTAGGCACATAATTAAATACATTAATACGAATAAGAATGCTCCTATTAGAAGATGAATGAGCGTTTCTTCTAATCCTACTCTAAAATATTGGATTCCTAGAAAACTAAGTGTAAAGAAGAGAAGAATGGAGTCTGGAATAATTAAATAAGTCAAATCACTTACTAGAACAATCATGAAAAGAGAAATGATAAAAAGGGCTAAGAGAAAGTCTAAGGAAAAGCCGAAGCTTATGAAAGATACTGCATAAAGAAGTCCTGTTGCTAATTCCACCAGTGGCAAAATTGAAGGTATTTTTTCTTTACAGTAACGGCATTTTCCTTCTTGAACTATATAAGATATCACTGGAATCATTTCATATAATTTTAATTCATGGTTACAACTATCACATCGTGAACGGCTAAATAGAAAATCTCTTTTTTCTGGAATTCTTATTCCTAGTACGCAATAAAATGATCCCATTACTAATCCTAAAATAAAAAAGCAAGTTATATAAATATATAGCATAATGACACCTCTTAACTAATTTTTCCGTAAATATCAAACATTGGCACTACAATAGATAATAGAATTACTCCTACAATTAAGGCAAGAAGGGCAATCATAATGGGCTCTATCAAGCTTTTTAGCTGATCAATAATAGTCTTATGCAAAACTTGAAAATGTTCTGCGACTTTTTCCATCATTAATCCTAACTGTCCAGTGGATTCTCCTGTTACAATCATTTCATAAGCGACTATTGGAAAGGCCCATTCTCCTTTAAAGGCAGTAGAAATAGATTCCCCTTTCCCAAGATTTCTTATTGTCTTATCAATGATTTTTTTATAGACTTCATTTCCTGTAATTTTGGATAGAATATCCATACTATCTGTTATAAATACACCATGATTTAAAAGAGAAGCAAATGTTTTTGTAAAATTGGTTACTTCATTATAGATTACTATTTTTCCAAATACAGGTGTACGCATAATGATAGTCTGTATTGTTTTTCTGAAAGCTTTTACATTTTTAAATAAGTAAATAAAGACACCTATTACGATGATGAGGGCTATTAAAATCCATAAAATATTGTTTTTTATAAAATCACTTGCTCCCATTACAAATAAGGTAATCCATGGAAGTGTTGCATCTTGACTTTCGAACATATTTACAAAGCTTGGTACAATATAGATTAACATAAATACTAAAACGCATAGTGCTAATATTAAGATGACCGTTGGATATGTTAGAGCACTAATCATTTGTTTACGTGTTTTATTCATAGATGTATAATAGTCTGCCATATCATCTAGAATACTAGCTAAGTCACCTGTCATTTCTGCTGTTTTTACCATGTTTACTAAAAGCTTAGGAAATTTTTTATCTTGATGCTCCATAGCGGTTGATAGGCTTTCTCCTTTTAATAAGTCATACACTAATTTCTCAAATGCTTTTTTTAATTCTGGTTTACTTGACTGTTTAGCTAGAATTCTAACTGAATCAATTAAAGGAATTCCTGCTTTTAAATATGTAGAAAGTTGAGTCAGAGAAAAAGATAAGTCTGCTACTTTTATTTTGCTATTAGCAAATAAATCAATATCTAATTTTTGTCTTGGCTTGATGCTTATGAGATTATAGCCTTCATTGGTTAAAAATTCTTTGGCATTTTGTATCGATTCTGCTTCAAAAGTGCCTTGTTCTTTTTTTCCTTGACTATTGATTGCTACATAACGAAAAGAAAATAAGGGTTCTTGTTTTCGTTGAACTACTTCTTTTTTGATTCCTTTAAAATTATCATCCATTTCTTCTTCTGTTTCTATTTTTTGTTCTAATTGGTCTTTTTTTAAGTCATTTTGATCTTGTAATCCTATAATTGCATCTTCTGTTTTTCCAAATATTTTTTTGGGAAGCATCCATATAGAGTGTACAAGATGATAAATCAAAATAAATGGTCGCATTAATTGATCCACTCTTATTCGCCTCCCTTTTCCTATTCTATTTTTATTATAGCACAAGTAAATTTATTTCTAAATATGTTTTTTTAAATTTACACAATTTCTCATTATTTTCATATATTGTAATAAGAGGTGATCGTATGTACAATAATCCTTATATTATTAATTCGTCTCTACGTGGTGCTGGAACTTTAGGAAGGGCTGGTCTTTTTAGTTCTATTCGTAATCTTAATTGGGGAAATCTTTTGGGAAATACACAGAAAACTTTAGGTATTATTAATCAGGCTATTCCTATTGTTTATCAAGTAAAGCCAATTGTTAATAATGCGAGAACAATGTTTCGAGTGATGGGAGCTATGAAGGG
>CAZWXX010000069.1:0-6265 GCA_964637865.1 uncultured Muribaculaceae bacterium
TTATCTAAAGCCATTTTATTTCCTCCATTCATTCTCTTAACCTATTCTCTACTTTCATAATTGTAGCATATTTTTTTTATTTATAAAAGTATATTTTTTATTTTTTTCTATTATAATGGATTTGAGGTATCTCCTACTCTTTCGATTGGTGTTGTTATAGTCTGTACTGCTTGGGATGTTTGATTTTGATTTATGGTTTGATGATACCAAATTTGATTTATATCGACGTTATTACTAAGGGGGGTTGGGTTGGGTCTATCTACATACATAAATACTGGTACTTTAAAAGCACTTCCAAATGCTACACAATTTCCTGGTTTTAGACTTTTTAGTTGTACAATGACTTCGTGTGAAACATTCGGCACCATATTTTTAATATAGTCAAGGTCCTTTGGATGTAGAATTCTTAGAATTACAAAGTTTGTACATTGCGAAATTGCTGTATCTGATAATTCTGATGGTCTTTGCGTAACTAGTCCTAAAATCACTCCATATTTACGTCCTTCTTTGGTAATTCGATCAAAAATATTATAACCTAGGATTTCTGTATCTGTATCTTTTTGAACATACCGATGTGCTTCTTCAATAATAATATGAAATGGCATGCTTCCCCTAGAAGGATTTTCTACTGCCATATTAAATAGCATTTTGGATAATATTTTCGTTATTACTTTAGCCAGACGATCATCAATGTAGTTTATATTAAAGTTTATAATTTGACACTTTGTATTCGTATAAGGATCTGTAAGTAATTTTTGAATATAACCAGCGCGAGTAATATACTCTGGGTATTCAAAATATGCTTTTGCCTCTCCATTTGCCAATGTATGAAGACGCACGCTTAAGACGTTGGCATAATCAAAGACTTTATCACTTTTTAAAATTCCTTCTGAAATCAGAGCAAAATCCATTGCTTGTTCTAAATCTGCAAGCGTGTAATAAACTTCTTTTTCTGGAGGTGTGGTAAGGGATAAATTATCGTCAATAAATCCTTTTACAAATTCAACAATTAATTCCATCTCTTGCATTTTTCCCATTTTGTCAATTAACATGCATTGTTTAAAGGTTCGCACATAGCCTGGTTGTGCAATGGTAGACTCTAAGTTTAACTCTTCTGTATTAAATTTCGTTAGAACTGCTATTACTTGGTCACGAATTTTTGTTGCCTCATGTCCACTTAATAAAATATCTTCTAAAGCTCTTGCGATAATATCATTTTTATGTTTTATAACATCAGGAGAATTTCCTGTTAAAATTGGTACTAGTTTTAAAGTCTTTTCTATTATTGGTAATTGATTTGGTGTTGTAACATCTAAAAGTAGTGCTAAATCATCTACATCTAAAAGCCAAAGGGGAATTTTGATAATTTCTGTATCTGAAAAGCGTGTATTGGTTGTATATGTTTTGTAGTGAATCTGTGGGTTTACTTTGTTTAAATCTTTGAAAGCATTTGTATATTCTCCATAAGCATCAAACATGAAGATATTGGCTCCTATTGGGGCATCCTTTCTTGATACAAACAACTTTTGAAGAAGACTGGATACTGTAAAACTTTTTCCGGCACCACTATTTCCTAAAATGGCAAAATGATTACTAAAGAATTCGTTTACAGATACATTAATTTTATAATTTTTATAAACATTGGAATAACCAAAAAATGTATAACCATCTGTTGTTTCTTGTTTTCCTAAAAATAATTCTAATTCTTCTATTTTTATCATTCTAACTAGAGACTTAAAAGCTGGTTTTGAAGAAACACCAGGAGTAAAGGAAGTACCTTTTAGTTCTCCCACAATATTTACAGTCATTTTGGTTTGATCAACGTTTGCAATTTCACCAACAATTTTCTCATCCCCATTTTCAAAGACAACGTGTAAATTTACCAAACTGGGCTGTTGATTCATATCTATAGCAAGTTGCACAATGACACTATTTTCTAATATTTCGATGATTTTTCCTAGCATAGCTACACCCTCTTATTCTGTTATTATTATAACGAAAAAAAAATGAAAAGTCTAGTCTCAGTTTTTCATTTTTTAGTCTAGTTTAATAAATAGCATATCATTGTCATGTTCATTAATCATTTTCATTACATCATTAAAGTTTAGAAATACCGTTGCTTTATTGGTATTAGGGTGAAAACCAACATTCTTTTTGTCACGTAATTCTTTATCAAAAATAACTACAACGCTTTTACTTTCATCATTTAAAATGCCAAATGGAGAGACATAACCATTTTCTAATTTTAAATACTTTTCTAGTCTTTCACTAGACGCAAAGCTTAGTCTGGTACTGCCAATTTTTTTAGCAATCTCATCTAACTTAATTTCTTTAGCATGATGACAACAAAGAAGAAAATGCATCTTACCATTAGCATTACGTAGAAATAAGTTCTTACATACGTATCCCTTATCTAATAGCCCTACTTTTTTCATATCTTCTATGGTATGAACTTCTTCATGTTCTACTAAATTATATTTTATATTTTTGCAATCTAAATAATCTATTACTTCTTTCATTTTGCTTCCTTTCTTATTTGTCACTTTTTCTATAAAGTATTCATATTATACAATATAGTAGTGTTAAAATATTCTTTCTATTAAAGATAACATATATTCTATATAAAATAAAGTTAAAAAATAAAATAAAATTTTCTAAAAAACTGTTGACAAGTGTTCTTGTTTTATTGTATGATTTAGTTGTCGTCGGGAAGTGGCTCAACTTGGTAGAGCACTTGGTTTGGGACCAAGGGGTTGCAGGTTCAAATCCTGTCTTCCCGACCATTTTGTTGTTAAATCGTTGTATATCAACGATTTTTTATTTTGAAATAAGGGCATAATTAAAAAGAGAGTTCACTCTCTTTATTTTCTGGTACTATTTATGATATGTCTTGGCATGTTCTTTTTGAATATCGTGAACATTATACCAACCTTCTGCACTTGTACCAATTTCTTCTGATGATAAAATTTTGGTACCATCATAGTCTGATAAAACATAAGCTTTATTGGCTGTTAAAATACTATGAATTTCCCCTCCATTTGCTATTATATTGGTAATTTTTGCATTAGCAGCTTCTTGATCTGCACAAATTCGCATCATGTTATCTCCGCTAGAAATTAACACACCAATAATTACTCTTTCATCTTCATTAGGATAATAACTAGATAAGCCATTTTCTTCTAAATAAGCATCTTGTTCTGTTACATAGACAGGAATACCTTCATTTAGTTTAATAGATTTTCCTAATAAAAGGTTATCTTCTTCATTTAGAGACACATCATTTTGAGAAATTTCAGCTTTTTCTATTTCTTTTTCTACTTCTTTTTCTTGTTCCACATTTACTTTTGTCATGGAATTATTGATTTTATACACATTTTCTTTTAAATTAAGCTTGGCAATACGTCCTAATGCTAAACTTTCCGTTGTATCGGCGCTCATATCCTTTTCGAAAGTTTGACTTATTGCTTTATTTGCTTTTGTGAACTCTCGATCTTTTCCATTTTTATATAGAGAATGAACTACTGAGCCTGTTACTAGTATAAATACTGCAGCTATTGCTGCTTTCCATCGAGTAGAAATTTTTGGCTTTTGTCCAATAGAGTGCATAAATGATTTACCCTTTTGACTTATTTTTTGAAAAAGGGAAGTCGATTTTGTTGATTCTCTTTCACTTTGTTTTGTTGTCATTTTTTCGACTAATACCTTGGTCTTATTTTTTATTCTTTGAAAAAGGGAATCTCTTTTGGTTATTTTTAATGATTTTGGTTCTGCTTTTACTTCCAAATCTCCATATTTCGCCATTTCTCTTTCCATTGCTTCTTTAAAACTTTTGGGTGGTACACTCTCTGGAAACTTTTCTTGAATTACTGTTTGCAACTCGGACATTCTTTCTTGTTCCAATGTTTCTATGCTTACTATTTTTATACCTTCTATATTTTCGTTTTCTTCTACTGAGTCTTGATTCATTTTGTTTGCGTATTTCTCAATAGTACTCGTTAAGTTTTCTTCTAATTCTTCTCTTTTTATACTATGATTTACAGATGGGACTTCTTCCTCTATTTTTTCTTTTCTTTCTTCTGTTCCTTTTGATGAATCTTGATTTATTTCATTTATTATATCAGTCATAATACCGTTTAATTTTTCATTCTCATCTTGCCTGTTTTCCACTATGATACTTTTTGCTTTAGAATTTTCAGTAGAATCCTTTGCTATCTTTTTTACTACATTGGAACGTTTCAATACTTCTTTTGGCATATTTTCTGGTATTGTTGCTTTTATATTAATTGCATTTAGTTCTTCTTTTTTATCATCTTTTTCATCTTCTAATTTTGTTTTTATATTTCTTTTACTAGATACCTGAGTATATAGATTTCTCAGTTGTCTTTGATATAGTCGGTGTTTTTCTAGACTATCCATAGTATCTCCTCCTTATGCCAGCCTATAATAGCATATTTTTTATTTTTCTTCAAGAGTTTTTTAGTTTTTTTCCATTCCTTATAAATTCACATACAAAACCATAAATAGCAACATACCAATTGCAGGATATATCTATTTATGATAGAATACTAGCATATAGTAATTTGAAGGAGGAAAAATATGTCAAAAGAAAAATATGTGAAAGCTATCACATCACAAAATGATGACTTTGCTAAGTGGTACACAGATGTTGTTAAAGAAGCAAAACTTTGTGATTACTCTGGTGTTAAAGGATGCTTAAACTATTTGCCAAATGGGTATGCTCTTTGGGAAAATATCCAAAAAGACTTAGATCAAAGATTTAAAGACACAGGAGTTGAAAATGTTTACTTACCGGTTTTAATTCCTGAGAGTTTAATGGAGAAAGAGGCAAACCATATCGAAGGATTCGCTCCAGAAGCTGCTTGGGTTACACATGGGGGAGTTGAACGGCTTGAAGAAAGATTTTGTATTCGTCCAACTTCTGAGACACTATTTTGTGATTACTGGCAAAAGACTGTAAAATCCTACCGTGATTTACCAAAAGTGTGGAATCAATGGAATTCTGTATTACGTTGGGAAAAGACAACTAGACCTTTTTTACGTTCTCGTGAGTTTCTATGGCAAGAAGGACATACATTACACGCAACAGCAGAACAAGCACGTGAGAGAACACAAATGATGTTAGATGTATATTATGATTTTGTTACAGAAGATTTAGCAATTCCACTTATTAAAGGAAGAAAAACAGAGAGTGAAAAATTTGCAGGAGCTGAAGAGACTTATACAATTGAATCTATGATGAAAGATGGAAAAGCATTGCAGTCTGGTACTAGTCATTATTTTGGTCATGGCTTTGCTGATGCTTTTGATATTAAATATTTGGATAAAAACAATAAACTTCACTCTGCTTATGAGACCTCTTGGGGACTTTCTACTCGAATTATTGGGGCCCTTATTATGGTCCATGGGGATGATTCGGGTCTTGTATTACCACCACGTATTGCACCAACACAAGCTATGATTATTCCAATTGCTAATCATAAAGACGGAGTTTTAGAAAAAACAGAGGAAATTTATAAAACTTTAAAGGAGTCAGGAATTCGTGTAAAAGTGGATGACAGTGATAAAACACCAGGCTATAAATTTGCAGAACAAGAAGTACTTGGAATTCCTGTTCGTATCGAATTGGGCCCTAAAGATATTGAAGCAGGTGAAGTTGTGGTTGTACGTCGTGATAACCGTGAAAAAATAGCAGTAAAATTTGAAGATTTAACCAAAAAGCTTCCAGAAATTTTTGAAACAATTCAAAAAGATATGTATCATCGTGCAAAAGAATTTTTAGATTCTCATATGGATAGTGCTACAACTATGGATGAGATGATCGAAAAATTTAATACAAAACATGGTTTTATCAAAGCAATGTGGTGTGGAGATGAAAACTGTGAAGAGCAAATAAAATATGAAACTGGTGGTGCTGGGTCTCGTTGCATTCCATTTGAAAGTGAGCATTTATCTGATAAATGTATCTACTGTGGAAAAGAGGCCAAGCATATGGTTATCTGGGGTAAATCATACTAAAAGAAAAAGAGCAAATCGCTCTTTTATTTTGTACTCAAATACCATTCTTTCAGTGCAGTGCCACCCTCTTTTACAAGTCCTGCGATAAGAGAAAATGATATTTTAAAACTATTTTTCATTGTCTTAAAATCTTCTCGTGCTTGAACGCAAACATCTTCATAATTAGTACAAATCTTGTTGGTCGTCTCTAAATAAGTTACAATCACTTTTGCTTTCAAATTCGAAGCAC
>CAZWXX010000070.1:0-220 GCA_964637865.1 uncultured Muribaculaceae bacterium
TGGGTAGATGGAAGTATGAAGTATGGAATGCTTTATATTAATGATTATTTTTACTACTTTGATGAAGATGGAGTTATGCAAACAGGACTAGTTACGTTAGGTGAAAAAAAATATTTATTTGGAATAGATGGAAAACGACAAGGTGGTTTACAAACTATTGATGGGAAAACCTATTTCTTTAGTTGGGTAGATGGAACTATGAGAGATGGTTTACTCTATA